>DATFAJ010000615.1:0-2991 GCA_035254745.1 Candidatus Methylomirabilota bacterium
GAACTACCCCCGCACTCCCCCACTCGGCTCCGGGCCCCGGGCGGCAGTGCGGGGCGGCTCGAACTACCCCCGCACTCCCCCACTCGGCTCCGGGTCATGGGCGGCAGCGCGGGGCGGCTCGAACTACGCTCTCGCTTCCTACCAGGAGAGGTCATCGGGCGGCCCGGACCATCGGGATCGCGGTTCGCGGGAATCTGCCCGTCATCCGGGACATCCCGGTGGCCGCGAGCCCGAGGGCATCGGCCACGTGCGAGGGCCGCGGCAGTTCCTTGAGCCCGAGCACGGTCTGGACCGCGCGCTGGACCTGGGCCTTGCCCGCTGCGCCGTTGCCGGTCATGGCCCGCTTGACCTCCGAGGGAGTGAGAGCGACCACCGTCACGCCCAGCTGCCGCGCGGCCAGGTAGATCACGCCGCGGGCGTGTCCCATGAGGACCGCGGTGCGCGGGAACTTGTACTCGGTGTAGAGGTCCTCGACCACGAGCAGCCCGGGGCCCTGCTGCTCGATGATCCGGTGCACCGCGCGGTGCAGCGCGTTGAGCCGGGCCTCGAGGGGCTGCCCGGTGGTGGTGCTGATGACGCCCGCGTCGCGGACGGTGACGGCGCCCCCGTCGGCTTCCAGCACGCCGAACCCGGTGGCCACCAGCCCCGGGTCCACCCCCATGACGCGCAGCGCGCTAGGCCGCGGTGATGGCGTCGATGACCTCGTCGGCGATGTCGTAGTTGGAGTAAACGGCCTGGACGTCGTCCTGCTCCTCGAGGGCCTCGATCAGCCGCAGCACCGCCGCGGCCTCCTTGCCCTCCACCTTCACCGTGGATTGGGGCACCATGTCCACCCGCGCCTCGAGCACCGGCATGCCCTGCCGCTCGAGCGCCTGCCGGACCGTCTCCATTTCATCAGGACTCGCGGTGACCTCGAACACTTTTTCTACCTGCTTCACGTCGGTCGCCCCCGAGTCGAGCGCCTTCTCGAGCAGATCGTCCTCCTTCACCTTCTGCGCGTCGACCTCGATCATCCCGCGGCGGTCGAACATCCAGGCCACGCAGCCGGAGGTGCCCATGCGGCCCTCGTTCTTCTCGAAGATGTGCCGGATCTCGGGGCCGGTGCGGTTCTTGTTGTCGGTGAGCGTCCGCACCATCACCGCCACCCCGCCCGCCCCGTAGCCCTCGTAGGAGATCTCCTCGTAGGACTCCCCCGGCAGCTCGCCGGTGCCCTTCTGGATGGCCCGCTTGATGTTGTCGGCGGGCATGTTGGCGGCCCGCGCCGACTCGGTGGCCGCCTTCAGGCGCAGGTTGCCCTTGGGGTCCCCCCCGCCGTGCTTGGCCGCCACCGTGATCTCGCGCAGGATCTTCGAGAAGAGCTTCCCGCGCTGGACGTCCGTCTTGCCCTTCTTCCGCTTGATCTGCGACCACCGTGAGTGTCCAGACATACCGGTCTCCTACGCGCGCTGAGATGGCTTCAAGGATTTGACCCGCTCGAGGCGCCGCGCCCTCCGCTCGAGGGCGAGGGCGAAGCGGCGCTGCTCCGCGGGAGTCTCGGGCGTGAACGGCGGGCACGGGCGGGGCCGCAGGGGGGCGCTCGGGTCCGGGCCCAGGTGCACGAAGGACAGGTAGGCGGTGCAGGCGTGCTTGACCTCGCCGGTCCACGGCACCTCGCTCAGCACCTTCACCCCGATCTCGAGGGACGACGTCCCCACGTGGTTGAGCCCCGCCTTGAACGTCACGACCTCGTTCGAGTGGATCGGCGCGTAGAAGTCGAGCGCGTCCAGGCACGCGGTCATGACCAGGCCCCGGCAGTACCGCATGGAGAGGATACCGCCCGCCTCGTCGATGTCGAGCAGGAGCTTGCCCGCGAACATCGTGTTGCCGAACAGCAGGTCCTCCGGCAGCACCGACCGGCAGGACTCGAACTTCCAGCGGAGCTGCTCGGGGGCGTCGTCCTCCACCTCGCGCATGCGCTCGGCCCGCCGGGCGAAGCGCTCGAGCCGGCGGGCCCGTCGCTCCCCCGCCGCGGCGTGGAGCGCTTCCTCTTCCACCCCGCGCGGCGTCACCGGCTGCGGCACCGGCATCGGCTTGCCGTGCTCGTCCACCTTGACGAAGACGAGGTGGGACGAGAGCGTCAGGGCCCGCTCGCCGGTGGCCGGCTTCTCGGCGTAGACCCGGACCCCGACCTCGAGGGAGCAGCGGCCGACGTACTCCACCTGGGCCCGCAGCACCGCCACCTCACCCACCTTCACCGGGTGCAGGAAGTCGATGTCGTCCATGGCGCCCAGGAGCACGTTGCCCCGGGCCACCCGGGCGGCCGCGATGGTGCCGCAGGTCGCGATCCACTGCATCATGCGGCCGCCGTGAATCTGCCCGGGCGCTCCCGCGTGCTCGGGGAACACCCAGTTCACCATCTCGGTGGCCGTGTCGGAGATCGAGAGCATGGTCGACGTCGGATGCCGCGTAAGTCTCGCATTTTTCTATCACGGCGGGGTGTCCAAGTCCAGCCGGCGGCGGGCCGCGGAGGCGTTGACAATCGCCCAGCGGGGCCCTAGGGTTGGGGCCACGCGACGCACGTACTGACACCTGGGAGCGAGGCAGAGGCGCCGGGAGGGCCCACCATGGAATTCGAGTACTCCAAGAAGACCAAGATGTACATGGAGCAGCTGACCGACTTCATGAACAAGCACATCGTGCCCAACGAGCAGGTCTTCCACGACCAGCTCAACTCGGGCCCGACCCGTTGGCAGGTGCCGCCGATCATGGAGGAGCTGAAGGCCAAGGCCCGCGAGCGCGGCCTCTGGAACCTGTTCCTCCCCGAGAGCGAGCGCGGCGCCGGCCTCACCAATCTCGAGTACGCCCCGCTCTGCGAGGTCATGGGGCGCTCCCCCATCGCCCCCGAGGTCTTCAACTGCTCGGCTCCCGATACCGGCAACATGGAGGTGCTGGAGCGCTACGGCACCCCCGAGCACAAGAAGCAGTGGCTGGCCCCGCTGCTCGAGGGCAAGA
>DATFAJ010000616.1:0-5951 GCA_035254745.1 Candidatus Methylomirabilota bacterium
GCTCGCCCAGAGCGCGCGCGTGGGCGTACAGCGCGTGCTCGACGTGATGGACGTGGAGCGGGACCTGGCCGACGGCCCCCGCAGCTTCCCGGCGGAGGGCGCCCGCGGCGAGGTCGTCTGGGAAGGGGTGGACTTCCAGTATGCCCCGGGCGTCCCCATTCTTCGCGGCATCGACCTCCGCGTGGCGCCCGGGCAGCGCGTGGCGGTGGTCGGTCCCACCGGCGCCGGCAAGTCCACGCTGCTGAGCCTGTTGCCGCGCTTCTACGACCCCACCCGCGGGCGCGTGCTGGTGGACGGGGTGGACGCGCGAGAGTACAAGCTCCACTCGCTGCGGCGCCAGGTCGCGATGGTCCTGCAGCCGCCCCTGCTCTTCCCGGTGAGCATCCGCGAGAACATCGCCTTCGGCCGGCCCGAGGCGCGCCTCGAGGAGATCGTGGAGGCCGCGAAGGCCGCCCGCATCCACGAGATGGTGGCCCGCCTCCCCGCCGGATACGACACGGTCGTGGGGGAGCACGGGGTCACGCTCTCGGAAGGCGAGAAGCAGCGGCTGACCATCGCGCGCGCGATCCTCCGCGACTCGCCGATCCTCATCCTGGACGAGCCCACGTCCGCGCTGGATCCGGAGACCGAGCGGCTCATCATCGAGGCCCTCGAGCGCCTGCAGGCGGGCCGCACCACGTTCATCATCGCGCACCGGCTCTCGACGGTGCGGATGGCCGACCTGGTGGTGGTGATCAAGGACGGCCAGGTGGCCGAGCAGGGCTCGCTCGAGACGCTGCTGGCGCGGCCGGGTCCGTTCGCCGCGATGTACGGCGCGCGCCCCGGGCACCGGCAGGAGGACCCGCTTGCGCTTCCCTAGGAAGCGTATCGTCGTCCTGCATCTGGCCGGGCGCTATCCGCTGGGCGGCATCGGCTGGCAGGCGATCCACTACGTCCTCGGGCTGACCCGCCTCGGGCACGACGTCCACTACGTTGAGGACTCGGGAGCGCACCCGTACGACCCGCGCGTCAAGAGCGTGGTGGAGGACGCGAGCTACAGCGTCGCGTTCCTCGCCGACGTGATGGGTCACTTCGGCTTGGCCGACCGCTGGACCTACGTGGACGCGGTGACCGGCACCCACCACGGCCTGTCGCGCGAGGGGCTCGCCGATCTCTACCGGGGCGCCGACGCGATCTTCAACGTGTGCGGGGCCACCCGGCTCACCGAGGAGCATCTGCGCTGCCCGATCCGGGTCTACGTCGAGACGGACCCGGTCTTCGAGCAGATCCGGGTGGCCGAGGGCGACCGCCGGGCCATCCTGGCCCTCGAGGACCATACCCATCACTTCACCTACGGCGAGAACCTCGGGCAGCCCGATTGCCCGATCCCGCTCGAGAAGTTCGCGTGGCGGACGACCCGCCCGCCCGTGATCCCGGACCTCTGGAGCACGCCGTTCGATCCGCGGGCCGAGCGGTTCACCACCGTGGCCACCTGGAAGAACGCGGGCAAGGACATCCCCTTCCGGGGGGAGACGTATCTCTGGTCCAAGCACCTCAACTTCCTCAAGGTGATCGACCTGCCCAGCCGCACGCGGCAGCCGCTCGAGATGGCGTTCGAGATGGAGGACGACGCGACCCGCGACCTCCTCGGACGGAACGGCTGGCTCCTCGCCGACGCCTTCCAGGTCTCGCGGGACCTGGTCACGTACCGACGGCACATCCAGCGGTCGCGCGGAGAGTTCACGGTGGCGAAGGATCTCGTCGCGCGGACGCGGAGCGGCTGGTTCAGCGACCGCAGCGTGTGCTACCTGGCCGCCGGCAAGCCGGTCGTGACCATGGACACCGGCTTCGGCAAGTACGTCCCCGCAGGGGTCGGTCTCCTGGCGTTCGAGACCGTCGAGGAGGCCGCGGCCGCGCTCGACGAGGTCAACCGCGACTACGAGCGGCACTGCCGGGAGGCCGGCCGGATCGCCCAGGAGTACTTCGCCGCCGACCGGATCCTGGGCCAGCTCTGCCGCGAGGCGGATCTCTAGGTCTGACGCGTCTCGTAAGTCCGCTTTCTCTTTGAAGATCAATGGGTCATAAAGCACTTGGCAACCTGCGTCACCCTATGCTAAAAGTGCGGAGGCAGGGCGTGTCAGAACACCTCGGAGGGCTGCCGGATTGGACGCTGCACTGGAGAAGAGGCAGGTCAAGAGGGCGTACAAGCTATACGCGCCCGCCTACGACTTCGTCTTCGACTGGATCTTCCACCCGGGCCGTGAAGCCGCCATCCGACTCCTCGACATCAAGCGGGGCGACCGCGTCCTCGAGGTGGGCATCGGCACGGGGCTGAACCTCCCGCTCTACCCCTCCCACTGCCATCTCACCGGCATCGACCTCTCCGAGGAGATGCTGGAGAAGGCTCAGGACAAGATCGTCGAGCTGGGCCTGGGCAACGTCACGCTCAAGACCATGGACGCGACCACCATGGACTTCGGCCAGGGAGAGTTCGACTCCGTCGTGGCCACCTACACCATCAGCGCGGTGCCCGACCCGGTCGGCGTGCTACGCGAGATGAAGCGGGTGGTCAAGCCGGGCGGCAACATCGTGGTGCTCAACCACTTCCGGAGCGAGCGCCCCGCGGTCGGGCGCCTCGAGGATCTGGTCGCTCCGGTCTGCACCCGACTCGGCTGGAAGTCCAACCTTCCGCTCGAGCCGCTGTTGAAGCAGGTCGGCCTCGTTCCCGACATCACCGCGAAGGTCAACCTGTTCAACGGCTGGCGCCTGATCAGGTGCGTGAACCCTAAGTAGTCGTCGCTTCACTTCTCCGGGCTCTCCGCCTCCTGCCACCCGTGACGCAGCACGACGATGAGCCGCGCCTGCCCGTCCACCGGATCGACGCGGACCACGTCGCCCGGCTTCAGGAGCGCCAGCGAGCCGGCCCGGCTGTCCTCGGTGACCACGAACGGATCGCGGCCGAGCTCGGTGACGAGCACGCGGCCGGCGCCGTTGAGCGAAACGAGACGCCGCGCCTTCTCGTTGACCTCCAGCACGGTCAGCCGACGCTGCTGCACGGACCCGGTCAGACTCCCTGCGGGGTCCGGCGTCAGCTGCCCCTCCGCGGCCTGCCCCGCGGTGAGGTCTCCCGCCTCGAGCGAGGGCTCCCACCGCTCGGCCGCCGGACGCGGGGGCGTCGGGATCGCCCGATTGCTCGGGCCGCGCTCGCTCAGCACCTCGAGCACGCCCACGCCGAGGACACACATCGCCACCGCGAGACCGATCAGCACTCTTCCCCAGGTCACGCTCATCTCCGTGTCCTCCCCTCGTGTTGCGAGTTCCCCATCGACATCCGGGTGCTACCGCCGCCCGCAGGAACTGCATTGCGAGTGCCACGTGGTAACACGCCGGATCGGAAGGTGAATCCAGGTAGGCGCGCGGCTCCAACGGGCAACCTGCCTGCGCGCGACGGCAGATTGCCCGATCCGCGGACGTGGCCGCGGCCCTTGCGCCGGAGCCGGATGGCTCCGCATCATGAGCGCGTGATCCGGCACGCGACCGGGAGCCCAAGGGCGTGAGCGCGGCGGCGCGGCTCGCCCTGGCGTGCCTGCTCGCACTGCCGGTCTTCACGGCGACGTGCTCGCTGATCTCCACGACCGCGTTCCTGGTGGAGTTCCTCGACCAAGGGCGTTGGCGGCTCCTCTCCGGGCTCACCCGCGCGCCGGTCGAGCGTCCTCTGTCCGGCGCGACGGCGACGGGCCCGGTGGCGATCGACCTGTACGTGACTCCCGCGCTGCGTCGCCCGCCGGGTCTGGTCCTGGTCCACGGGCTCTCCCCGGCCGGCAAGAACGACGCGCGGCTGCGCGAGGCCGCGGTGCTGCTCGCGCGCTCGGGCTGGGCGGTGGCGGTTCCCACCGTGGACGGTCTCACGGTGCTCCGCCTGCGTCCGGACGACGCGGCGGCGGTGAGCGCGAGCGTGCGCGCCCTCCGCGCCGCCGGCTACCCGCGTGTGGCCGTGCTCGGCGTGAGCCTCGGCGCCGGGCCCGCCCTGCTCGCGGCGGCGGACCCCGCCGTGGCCGGGAGCGTATCGGCGGTGCTCGCGCTCGGCGGCTACGCCCGGGCGGTGGAGCTGCTGCGCTACACGCTCACCGGAGCCTACGCGCTCGGGGATCTCTCGGGCCGGGCGCGGGTGCAGGAGGCGGCCATCGCCCAGTTCACGCGCGCCAACGCCGAGCTGGTCGACGCCGCGGGCGCGCGGCTCGTCGACAGTCGCGATCCGGCGGCCTTCGATTCCCTCGTGGAGGCCCTGCCCCCCTCGACTCGAGAGCTCCTCGAGGCGCTCTCCCCGGACCGGGCCCTCGCGGGACTGCGCGCGCCGCTCTTCCTGATCCACGGGCGCCGGGATCCGGCCGTCCCGTTCACCGAGAGCCTGCGCCTCCAGGCCGCCGCGCGGGCGGCGGGCCGGCCGGTGCGGATCGCGATCGTGGGCGCGGTGGGTCACGTCGAGGCCGGCCGCCGCGCCGACGACCTCGGCGACCTGGCTCGCCTCTGGGCGACGTTCTACGCGTTCCGGCGCACCGCCGGAGGGTGAGGCGGCCTACTTCGGGGGGCGAAGGTCCATCAGGGTCATCGCGTCGCGCACCGGCTGGTAGTCCGCGTCGGAAGCCTCGATGAACCCGTCGATGCCGTAGATCTCCTTGAGCACCGCCGCGTACTCGGGCGCCTTGATCGCGAGGAGCGCGCGCTTGAGCTTGGCCAGCGGCTCCGCGGGCACACCGGGGCGGGCGCAGATCCCCGCCTCCGGGATCTCCGGCGTCTCGCCGACCCACCCCAGCTGGGCCACCAGCGCGGGATCCTTCAGGTGCAGCTCGGGCGCCTTGTCGAAGGACGCGGCCGCGTCGACCCGCCCGTGGAGCACGGCCTGCAGGGCCGCCTCGTGCGTGCCGGCGAAGAGCGCCTCCTTGAAGAAGCTCTTCGGGTCGCGGTCCCGGACCAGCCCCTGCTTCATCAGGAGCACCATCGGATAGATGTAGCCCGAGGACGAGGCCGGGTCGACGAAGGCAACCGTCCGGCCGCGCAGATCCTCGACCCGCTGGATGCCCCGGTCCTTCCGCACGTAGAAGCGCGCGGTGTACGCGGTCTTGCCCTGCCAGACGTCGCGCACCAGGATCTGGCAGCCCGCCTCGCGATTGGCCAGCACGTAGCCCACCGGGTGGACGAACGCCAGGTCCACGCGACGGCTGCGGAGCGCCTCGATGACCCCCGCGTAGTCGGACGCCACGAGCGCGCGGACCGGAACCCCCGAGACCTGGGTGAGCGTGCGGGCGAAGGCGTCGCCCGCCTCCTTGAGCGCGGTCGGGTCGCGCGACGGCGTGAAGACCAGGGTGAGCGGCGGCTCCTCCCGCGCGCAGGCGGCGAGACCACCGCCCAGCACCAACAGCAGGCCGACGAGCAGTGGAGCGAAGCGGCGAGGCATCGGGGCCGACCGTAGCACGCGATCCGGAGACCGCGCAACGATCCCGGGCCGGCGAGTCAGACGCGGCCGGTCGACTCCCCGCCGACGGCCGGCCGCGGCGCGCCCTCCCGCTCCTCCCGGCGAAAGCCCCAGGCGGCGAGCCGCGCGAGCAGCGTGTTGCGATGGACCCCCAGGCCGCGCGCGGCGCGGCTCTGGTTCCAGCCCTTGCGCTCGAGCGCCCGCAGCACGTAGGCCTGCTCGAAGCGCTCGCGCGCCTCGCGCAGCGTCGACGGGCTCGCCTCGCCCTCGCGCGCGGGCGCCACCTCGTTCATGGCCAGCTCCAGCGGGAGGTCATCGAGCCCGATCACCGGACGCGTGGCCAGCGCCACGCTGCGCTCGATGATGTTCTCGAGCTCGCGCACGCCCTTCTTCATGCCGGCACTCCTGACGGCCCTTGACGCCTTCCTGCAGGAGCACCGCTGCTGCGGGGACCTGGATGCCGGGGTCGATCCCGACCACGTGTGGATGACCTGCGACT
>DATFAJ010000617.1:0-5099 GCA_035254745.1 Candidatus Methylomirabilota bacterium
CGGCTCGGCCTGGGCGTATCGCCCCTGGGCGGTGGCGAGCGCGCCGACCGCGGTCAGGGTGGCGGCCACCTCGGGGTGGTCCGGCCCGAGCGTGCCCTCCGAGATGTGGAGCGCGCGGCCGAGCAGCGGCTCCGCCTTGGCGAAGCTGCCCGCCGCCTGGTACGCGGAGGCGAGGAGCCCCAGGCTCAGGGCCACCCGCGGGTCCTGCGCGCCGCCCGCCCGCTCGGCGCGCTCGAGGGCGGCGGCGAAGAAGCTCTCCGCCTCCGCGTAGTGGCCCAGCTGGTAGGCGCGGTCACCCGCGGACATGGGCGACTCCCAGCTCTGGCCGTCTCCGGCGGGCTGGGCCGAGGCCGTCGCGGCGACCAGCAGGACCGCGAGTGCGGCGGGCGCGTGGCGCACGGCTAGTTGCGCTTGCCGGCCTTCGTGAGCGGCAGGGCGCCCTCGAGCTCGCCCTTCAGCATGGGATGCTGGTTGCCGCCCACCGCGCGCGATTTCCGGCTGACTTCCTGGGTGAGGTACTCGTAGAGCTCCTGGAGCGAGACGATGCCGTCGCGGTTGAGGTCGGCGTAACCCTCCAGCCCCCGCACCAGGTAGTAGGTGAAGATGCCGTGCCCGAGCTCGGGCAGCTCGACGGACAGCTCGGACGGCCGCGAGGCGGTGACGATCGCGCGGCCCTTCGAGCGGGTGAGCCGCTCGAGGAAGATGTCGTCCACGTTGACGGTGCGCGTCTTGGTCGACGCGAAGGTGCGCCCGCCCGCGGCCCCGCTGTAGCAGGCGTCCAGGAAGACGGTCACCCGCTCGGCCTCGATGCGGGCCAGGACGTTCTGCATCTCGTCCATCGGCAGCGCGGTCGAGTAGAGATCGTCGGGATCGGCGTCGACCGGAACCAGGTACTTGGAGAGACCGTCCCGCTCGACCCCGCGCTGATCGACCTCGGAGGCTCCGTGGCCCGCGAAGTAGATCACCACCAGGTCGTTCTTGTGCGCCGAGCGCGCCAGGAACGTGCCGAGCGCCCACTTGATGTTGCGCAGGGTGGGCTTCCGCTCGGTCTTGTCGGTGAGCAGGAGGATGTTCTCCTTCTTGAACCCACCGGAGGCGATGAGGGTCTGGTACACCGCGTCCGCGTCGGCCACCGGGTAGCGGAGCTTCGGCACCGCGGTGCTCTCGTAGCCGCCCACTCCGATGATCACCGCCCACTGCGTCGACGGCGGCGGCGGAGCCGGCGCGGGGGCCGCCGCGGGCGCCGCGGGCTTCGCCCGCTCCAGGATGACGGTCCGGATCTCCTGCCGCGCGGAGCCGTCGGGCTCGAGCGCGGTGATCACGATGGCGTTGGGGCCTTCGCGCAGGGTCAGCGGCGCGCTGACCGCGACCGACCGCTGCGGGCTGCGCTCCTCCTGCCGGTGCACCTCGGAGCCGTTGAGCGCGACCGTGATCCGGCTGATCCCCTTGCTCGACCGCGCGACCGCGGCCACCACGCTCGCCTCGTCGGTCACGCGCGAGCGGTCCTCGGGGTAGCGCACGTCGACCGCCAGCGGGACCGGCTTCTCGAGGTAGACGGTGCGCATCTCCTGGTGCATCGTCCCGTCGCTCTCCGCCGCGGTGACCACCAGCGTGTTCTGCCCCTCGACGAGCTTGACCGGCAGGTTCACCGCCATCGCCGGCTGCTGCGAGCGGTTGTCCTGGCGCCAGAGCTCGACCCCGTTGGCGCTGACCAGCACCTGGCGCACGCCGGTGCCGCCCTGGACGAGGCCGGCGAACGTCACCGTCTCCTGATCCACGCGGGCCTGGTTCGTGGGCGTCGAGATCGCGATGCGGAACGTCGACGCCGGTGTTCCAGGAGGAAGCGCCGCGACCGCCGTGGGGGCGGCGGCCGGAGCCGGGGGGCTGGGCTGACTGGCCCGTGCCGGCTCGGGTTGCGGCCGCGCCTGCCGGGGCGGCTCGGACACGGCTGGGGCGGGCGCAGGAGCGGGAGCGACGACAGGCGCGGGCGCGACCGGGGCGGGCGTGCTCGGCGGCGCGCTCGCAACGGCCGGCGGCGGTGTGACGGGCGTGCTCGCGACCGGCGGCGTGACGGGTGTGGGCGCCGGCGACGCGGGGGACGTGCTCGGCGGGCGCACCGTGGGTGGTGACGCCGGAGCCGCCGCCGGGGGCGTGCTCGCGACCGCGGGCGGCGGGGCGACCACCGGCGGAGTCGGAGTCACGGCCGGCGGTCGAGCGGGCGGCGCGGCGGGGACGGCAGGCGCTGCCGCGGTCACGGGCGGCGCGGGCTTGTCGTAGAAGAGCACGCGCCCTTGCTGCCGCATCGCGCCGGAGGAGTCGGTGGCGGTCACGATCAGGGTGTTCTCGCCCTCGACGAGCTTGAGCGGCATGCTCAGCGCCACGTCCTTGCCGGGCGTGCCCGGCTGCTCCTGCTGGGCGATCTCGGCGCCGTTCAGGGTCACCGCGATGCGGAGCGGGCCCGCTCCGCCGGTCACCTTGCCGGTCAGGGTCACGCGGTCGGTCGCCACGTGGCCCTTGTCCTTCGGGTCGATGAGGACGACGCCCAGCGGGGTCGGCCCGGGCCGGTCCAGCGCGATCGCCTGGAACGCGAGGCCGCCCAGGTCGCCGCCGTCGGCCCGCACGAGCTGCTGGACGGCCGGGGCGTACCAGAACGCGAGCTCGATCCGACGCGACTGCGGGGAGGCGGCAAGGAACCGCGGCTCCAGCACCTGCGCGATGCGGTACGCCTTGAAGACGCCGGCGGGCACCCGCACGTCCTCGTAGGCCTCGACGCGCCAGCTGAGTCGCACCAGGCTCTGCCCGTACTGCGGGTCCGGGGTCTTGAGGGTGAGCCAGCTCACCCCCCACCGGCCCACCTCGAGCGGCCAGGTGAGCGCGGGCGGCGGCTCCAGCTCGAGCAAGGTCTTGCCACCGCGGACGATCTTGGCGACGCCGAGGTCCCGGGTGAGGTGGACTTCCCGGCCGCCGTCGGCCGCGAAGACGTAGCGGGCGTTCTCGATCCGGATCAGGTCGTAGGCGCCGTCGCTCCGGATCCACCTGTCGCCGACCGTGTAGCTCGGCCGCTCGGCCCGTGGGGCCTGGGCCCACGCGGGGGCGATGGCCCCCGCGAGGAGCACGAGGGTCCAGATCGCGATCGAGATGGTGTCCTTACTCCGTTGCATCCACAGCACGGGAATGCGGGTTGTCTCCGGTCTGCCCTGGCCGGTAGGTGCACGCATGGCGCTACGCGCTGCACTAGAGACTATGCCCATGGCGCCGGGGTGTCAACGAACCGGAAAGGGGGGAATGCCCTTGACTCGCCGGGGCTCCTGGACCAAGGTAAGGGGCGCTTTTCGACGACCGTCCAGGGAGGGAGCCCATGCACGTGATCCACACCGCCCGATCGACCCGGCTCGCGCTCGTCGCGGTCGCGCTCGCCACGCTCGGCGGCTGCGCCGAGATGCAGGCCAAGGAGGCCGAGGAGCCCGAGCGCTCGCGCGTGTTCGTCGCCAACGAGAGCTCGAACACGATCACGGTGGTCGACGGCGACAGCTTCCAGGTCGTCGGCACGGTGGACGCGCGCAATCACGCCACCCACGACCTGGCCGTCTCGCGCGACGGTCGCTGGCTCTTCGCCACGAATCTCGCGTCGGGCCGGCTCTCCGCCGTCAATACCCGCACGATGGAGACGGTCGCCTCGATCGCGACCGGAGATCGGGCGCACGTGGTCACGCTCACCAACGACAACCGACAGGCGTGGGTGGCCAACATCGGGGAGAACACGATCTCGATCGTGGACACCACCACCTTCCGCATCCTCGGCACCATCGCGGTGGGCAAGGGGCCGACCGGGCTCACGTTCTCGCGCGACGGCCGGTTCGCCTACGTGAGCAACCAGGGTGACAAGACGGTGGAGGTGATCGATACCGCCTCGCATCGGGTGCTGAAGGCGATTCCGGTGGGGACGAACCCGCACTTCCTGGTGCTCGGGCCCGACGGGCGCATCTGGGGCACCAACACCGGTGGCACCGACATCTACGTGATCGATCCGGCCACCCAGGACAAGGTCGCCTCGATCAACGTGGGGCCGGCGCCCCAGCAGATCGCCTTCGGCTTCAAGGGCCTGCAGGGCCCGAACGCCTACGTCACGGTGGCGGGCCTGAACCGGGTGGTCGTGCTGAGCGCGGACCCGAGCAACCTGCGCATCCTCGAGCAGATCGACGTCGGTCAGCGGCCCAACGGCATCTCGGGTAACCGGGAAGGCACCCGGCTCTTCGTCGTCCACGAAGTCTCGAACGATCTCAAGGTCATCGACACCGGCAGCAGCGCGGTGCTGGCCACGGTGCCGGTCGGACGCAAGCCGATCCGCGTCGTGTTCCACGGTAACTGAGAGGCCCCGTGAGATCTCGACTCGGCGGTCTGGTCGTGGCCGCGGCCCTCGGTGCGACGCTCACCGCACTGGCCGCCGCTCCGCGGCCCGCGCAGGCCCAGGGGCAGCCGGTGGGCACGGCCCAGAACGCGGTCGGCACGCTGGTCGTGGTGCGGACGGACGGGATCGAGCATCGGCTCCAGGGACGGGGCTCGCTCCCGCTCTTCGAGGGCGACGTGCTCCGTACCGAGCCCGCGAGCCAGGCCCTGATCCAGCTGCGGCCCGGTACGCCGGTGGCGCTCAACGAGAAGACCACCATCAAGATCCTCTCGCGATGGGACAAGAACGTGGGAGGCGCCGGGACGATCCGGATCCTCCGGGTGAGCCGCGGAGAGGTCTGGGCCAAGGCGGGCTCGGGCGAGCGGCAGCTCGAGGTGGAGACGCCCGCCTCGGTGACGGCGGCGCGAGACGCCGAGTTCGACCTGAAGGTCGCCGACGACGCCCAGACCGCGCTGACCGTGGTTCAGGGGACGGTCGAGTTCGCCACGCCCTTCGGGCAGTGCTCGGTCCGGAGTGGCACCGGGAGTGTCGGGGCGCACGGGGCGGGATGCACCGCGCCTCAGCCCGCCAACACCGCGGCGACGATCGGGTGGAAGCAGGCGGTGTCGCAGTGACCGGGGTGGCCGCTCAGCCGAAGACCAGATAGAGGGCGAAGCCGAGCAGTCCGAGCCACACCGTGATTCCGATCACC
>DATFAJ010000618.1:0-13020 GCA_035254745.1 Candidatus Methylomirabilota bacterium
AGTGCCTGGCGATGGAGAAGCTGAAGGTCCGCCGCATCGAGGTGAACGGACGGCTCCGGCCCGGCGTCTACGCGAAGGACGTGATCCTCTGGATCATCAACCACCTCGGCGCGCACGGCGGCGTCGGCTACGCCTACGAGTACGCGGGTCCGGTCATCGACCGCATGACCATGGAGGAGCGGCTCACCCTCTGCAACATGTCGATCGAGGGCGGCGCGCGCTTCGGCTACGTCAACCCGGACCAGACCACGTTCGACTATCTGCGCGGGCGCCAGTACGCGCCGCAGGGGGCGGCGTTCGACCGCGCGGTCACGTGGTGGAAGGGCGTGGCCTCGGACGCGGACGCGAAGTACGACGACGTCAAGCGGCTCGACGGCTCCGCGATCCCGCCGATGGTGACCTGGGGCATCAACCCCGGCCAGTCGGTGGGCGTGGGCGAGCGCATCCCCAATCCGGAGTCGGCGCCCGAGCAGGAGCGGGCGACCTACCGCGAGGGCCTGGCCCACATGGGCTTCGAGGCCGGCCAGCCCATCGCGGGCGCCAAGATCGACGTGGTGTTCATCGGCTCGTGCACCAACTCGCGGATCTCCGACCTTCGGGTGGCCGCGACGGTGGCCCGGGGCAACCGGGTGGCCAAGGGGGTGCGGGCCATCGTGGTGCCGGGCTCGCAGCAGGTGGCCAAGGAAGCCGAGGCCGAGGGCCTGCACGAGGTCTTCCGCCAGGCGGGCTTCGAGTGGCGCAACGCGGGCTGCTCGATGTGCCTCGGCATGAACGACGACAAGCTGCGGGGCCGCGAGATGAGCGCGTCCACCAGCAACCGGAACTTCATCGGGCGGCAGGGCAGCCCCACCGGGCGGACCCTGCTGATGAGCCCGGCCATGGCCGCGGCGGCCGCGGTCAACGGCGCGGTCACCGACGTGCGGGAGATGCTGCGATGAACGAGAGCGCGCGACGGCAGGTCGCGGGGCGGGGGATTCCCGTGCCCGGCAACGACATCGACACCGACCGGATCATTCCGGCCCGGTTCCTCAAGACGGTCACCAACGAGGGCCTGGGCCTCCACGCCTTCGAGGACGCGCGCAAGCACGATCCCGAGCACCCGTTCAACCAGAAGGTATATGAAGGAGCCTCGGTCCTGGTGGCCGGGATCAACTTCGGCTGCGGGTCCTCGCGCGAGCACGCGCCCGAGTCGCTCAAGCAGTGGGGCATCAAGGCGATCGTGGGGGCCTCCTTCGGCGAGATCTTCTTCGGCAACTGCACCATGCTCGGCGTCCCGTGCATCGCCATCGACAACGAGGACGTGCTCTGGCTGCAGAAGGCGATCGGGCGCGACCCCCGGCAGTCGGTCACGGTGGACGTCGAGAAGCAGGAGGTGCGCGTCGGCGACCGGGTGATCAAGGGCCGGGTTCCGGACGGGGCCCGCAACCAGCTCGTGTCCGGCGCGTGGAACGCGACCGGGGTGCTGCTCGAGGCGGGCGACGCCATCGAGGCCACCGCCAAGCGCCTGCCGTACGTCAGCGGCTTCTAGCCGGCCCGCGACCGCGGCCCGTGGCGACCGTCCGCACGCCGACCCTCGAGATCGGCTACGAGGAGCACGGCCCGCTCACCGGTCCGCCGGTCGTGCTGCTGCACGGCTTCCCGGACGACGTCCGAGCCTGGGACGGGGTGACCGGCCCGCTGGCCGCCGACGGCTGCCGCGTGATCGTGCCGTACCTGCGCGGGTACGGGGCCACCCGCTTCCTCGACCCGGCCGCGCCCCGCATGGCCCAGCAGGCCGCGATCGGCCAGGACCTGCTCGATCTCATGGACGCGCTCCGGCTCGAGCGGGTGAGCCTGGCGGGCTACGACTGGGGCGGCCGCGCGGCCTGCATCGCGGCGATCCTGGCTCCCTCGCGGGTGCGGGCCCTGGTCACGATCGGCGGCTACAACGTGCAGGACACGCTGGCGCCGCCGCGGCCGGCCGCCGCCGAGGACGAGCGGGGCTACTGGTACCAGTGGTACTTCAACACCGAGCGCGGGCGCCTCGGCCTCGAGGCCAACCGGCGCGACATCTGCCGGCTGCTCTGGCGGGACTGGTCGCCGGGCTGGCGCTTCGACGAGGCCACCTTCGAGCGCACCGCGGTCGCCTTCGACAACCCCGACTTCGTCCCGGTGGTGATCCACTCCTACCGGCACCGCCACCGCAACGCGCCGGGCGACCCGCGCTTCGACGCGATCGAGCGCCGGCTGGCCGAGCGGCCCCGCATCGAGGTGGCGAGCGTGATCCTCCACGGCCGGGACGACGGCGTCGACCGCCCCCGCAAGTCGGAGCGGCACCCGGCCCTGTTCCCGGAGGGCACCGAGCGTCGCGTGGTGCCGGACGCGGGCCACTTCCTGCCCCGCGAGCAGCCCGGGGCGGTGGTCGAGGCGCTGCGCTCCCTCCTGGCGCGGACGCGCTGAGCGCCCCCGCGATGTGGCTCGTCCTCGCGCTGGTGGCGGCCCTGTGCCAGGTGCTGCGCAACACGGTGATGAAGCGGCTCGGGCACTCGCTCGACGAGTACATCAACGTGTGGGGGCGGTTCACCTTCCTGCTCCCGTTCGCGGCCGCCTTCGTGCTCTGGAGGGGCGTGCCGGTCATCAAGCCCGGCTTCTACCTCGCGTGCGTGTCGTTCGCGGTCTGCCAGACCATCTCCACGATGGCGCTCTCCAAGGCGCTCAAGCTCTCCGAGATCTCGATGGTCACCGCGCTGTGGAAGGTGAGCCTGCTGGTGCTGGTCGTGCTCGGCTACTTCACCCTGAAGGAGCGGCCGACCCTGCTCGGGATCCTCGGCATCCTGATCAGCATGGGCGGGGTCTACCTGCTCAACGTCAACCGGGCCCACATCGCGTGGTGGGCGCCGCTGGCGGTGCTGTTCACCGACCGCGGGCTGCGCTACACGCTGCTGGCCGCGCTCTTCTTCGCCCCGTCGGTGGTCACGATCAAGTGGGCGATGCAGTGCTCGGACCAGTACACGGGCACCCTCGGCGGCTACCTGGCCGCGAGCCTGCTGGTGACGCCGATCGTGCTGGTGACCTCGCGGCGGCACTTCGTCGAGGTGCCCCGCTACTGGAAGGCGTTCGTGAGCTTCGGCCTCTTCGCCTCGCTCACCACCGTGAGCCAGGGCACCGCGTACCTGATGACGCTCTCCTCCTACGTGGAGGCGGTCAAGCAGGTGGAGATCCTGTTCGCGATGGCGATCGGCACGCTGATGTTCCACGAGAAGCAGAAGGTGCGGGACATCGCCCCGGGCGCGCTGGTGATGCTGGGCGGGGTGGTGCTGCTGAGCCTGGCCGGCTAGATCTCCGGGCGCTTGCCGTGGGTGGCCCGCACCACGGTCTTGATGCCGCCGCGCACCGTGAAGTCGCCCACCACCTCGATCCAGCGCGGGGCCGCCGCGGCCACGAAGTCGTTCAGGATGCGGTTGGTCACGTCCTCGTGGAACGCGCCCTCGTTGCGATAGGACCAGATGTAGAGCTTGATCGCCTTGAGCTCGAGCAGGTGCCGGTCCGGCACGTAGCGCACCCGGATCGTCGCGAAGTCGGGCTGGCCGGTGCGCGGGCAGACGCACGTGAACTCGGGGATCTCGAGGCTCACCTCGTAGTCCCGGTCCGGGTGCGGGTTGGGGACGACCTCGAGGGCCTTCGAGGGCTGGCTGGGCATGGGCCGACGCTACCGCGGGCCGTCCCCGGCGGTCAAGCGCTGCCCCTCACCGTGCCCTCGCCCCCGGGGGAGAGGGAGAGATCAGCGACGGATGGTCAGACCGATCCCGGCCGCGACCATCACCGACGAGAGCAGGAGCAGGGGGCTGAGCGGATCGCCGGTCACCGCGGCCGCGATGAGGACGCCGAAGAGCGGGGTGGTGAGCGAGCAGGTGGCGAGCGCGCTGGCCAGGTAGACCTGGAAGAGGTAGGAGTTGACCACGAAGTTGAAGCCGGCGATCACCGCGCCCTGGTAGAAGAGCGACGTGGCGAGCCGCCACGTGTAGCGGGTGGGGGTGGCGCCCTCGACGGCGAGGCTCGCGAGCAGGAAGCAGGCGCTGCCGATCGCGGACTGGAACACCAGCAGCTTGATCGGGTCCAGGCGCTGCACCGCGCGCGCCATGTACACGACCCGCTCCCCCAGGAGCACCGCGCTCCCCATCACGACCAGGTCGCCGAGCAGGGTCGTGCTCTGGAAGGAGAAGTCGCGGGCGAAGAGCAGCACGATCCCCGTGTAGGCGACCAGCACCCCGCCGACCTTGGCGGGGGTGAGGCGGTCGCCCGGGATCATGAAGTGGGCGAGCACCACGGTGTGCACCGCGTAGGAGTTCAGCAGCACCGCGCCGTGCGCCGCGGTGGTGAGCCCGAGGCCCACGTTCATGGTGCCGATCTGGACGGAGAAGATCACTCCGAGCGAGATCAGCACGCGCCACTCGCCCCGCCGGACGCTGAACACTCCCGGGTGATGTCTCCACCAGGCGTAGGCGAGGATCGCGAGTCCGCCGAGGACGAAGCGGAAGAAGGCCAGGCGCAGCGGCGGCGCGTCGACGAGACCGACCTTCACCGCCACCGGGTTGCCGCCCCAGAGCGCGGCGAGGAAGAGCGCGGTCGAGGCACCGCGCCAGTCGAGCGGACGGAGAGCCGGCACTAGGAGGCGCGCCCGCGGCGCCGGGGGACGGCCATGTCGGCGGCTATGGTAGCATGGCGTTCCATGAAGATCGGGCTGATCGGGCTTCCCAAGAGCGGCAAGACGTCGCTCTTCAACCTGCTGACCGGCGCGAGCGTCGCCACGTCGTCCTTCGGCACCGCGCGCGGGGAGATGCACGCGGGAGTGGCCCGGGTGCCGGACGCGCGCGTCGATCGGCTCGTCGCGCTCTTCAAGCCGAAGAAGACCACGCTCGCCACCTTCGAGGTGGTGGACCTGGCCGGCATCGCCAAGGGCGAGCGGCAGGGGCTCGAGGCCAAGGAGTTCCGCAACGCGGACGCCCTCCTCCACGTGGTGCGCGCGTTCCCGGACGCGGGCGGCGGCGCGCCGGACCCGGCGGGTGACATCGACGACCTGGAGACCGAGCTGATCCTGGCCGATCTCGAGGTGGTGGAGCGCCGGCTCGAGCGGCTCGAGGCCCAGATCAAGAAGAAGCGTACCGACGCCGACGTGCACGAGCAGGCGGTGCTGCTCAAGATCAAGCCCGACCTCGAATCCGGGCGCCCGATCCGGGCGCTGGGCCTCTCCGACGACGAGACGCGCGCGATCCGCGGCTTCACCTTCCTCTCCCAGAAGCCGATCCTGCACTGCCTCAACCTGGCCGAGAAGGAGATCGGGCGCGGCACGAGCCTGGTGGAGAGCTTCGGCCTCGCAGAGGTGGCCGCGCGTCCGGGCACGCGGGTGGGCTGGGTCTCCGCGGTGATCGAGTCCGAGGTCGCCCAGCTGGAGGGGTCGGAGCAGGCCGTGTTCCTCGCCGACCTGGGGCTGACCGAGCCGGCCATCCGCCGGGTGCTGGAGGACTGCTACACGCTGCTCGGCCTCATCTCGTTCTTCACGGTGGGCGAGGACGAGGTGCGGGCCTGGTCGATCCCGCGCAATACCCGCGCGCAGGACGCGGCGGGCGCGATCCACTCCGACATCGCGCGCGGCTTCATCCGCGCCGAGGTGGTGGGCTACGACGACCTCATGGCCGTCGAGGGCTCGATGGCCGCGGCGCGGGACCGTGGCCGGCTACGCCTGGAGGGCAAGGACTACCAGGTCCAGGACGGCGAGATCTGCCACTTCCGCTTCAACGTCGCGAAATAGCAGGGCGGGGCGCAGCCGCAGGCGAGCCGAGCGAAAACCAGAAGGTAGTGCGACGCCTCTCGCCGCCGTGCGTCGGTCGTTCCGCGGCGGCAGGCGAGCGGCCACGTCAGCGCCAACCGATCGGTCGGGTAGGCGCGTCCAGCCTCGAAGCAGCCCGCGATCAGCGGGATCGGATCCTGCGTCCCGCGCAGGTCTCCGTCCCGGTGCGAGGCACACGCCACCGTGCACAGCTCGAGGTGCACGTGGGGGACGTTGGCCGAGTTGCCCGAGGTGCCGGAGAGCCCGATCGGCTGCCCGCGCGAGACGACCTGCCCGGTCGCGACGAGAGCGCGGGTGAGATGGCAGTAGACGGTCCAGCGCTTGAACGCGGGATGGGCCAGCACCACTCCGTTCCCGCAGCCCAGCTCGTAGTCGACGAGCAGGGACACCGTCCCGTCGGCCGCGGCGAGCACCGGCGTGCCCGCCGGCGCCGCGAGGTCGACGCCCGCGTGGAGCCGCAGGCGGGGCCGCTCGTTGGCCCCGGCCAGCGAGCGATACGGTGAGAGGATCACCACGTCCGGCCCGTCCTGGCCGCACGCGGCGGCGGGTAGGAGCAGCAGCAGCGCGCCCAGCATTGCCCGCGCGAGGGCCATGCGCTACTGCGGCCGGATGAGCCCGAGCTTCGGGGCCCCGCCGAGCGCCCGGATGACGCTCACCAGGGTCGCGTCGGAGACGCCGCTCGGCAGGACGCAGCCGCCGCTCACGATGAGGCCCAGGCCGCCGGTCTGCGCGATGGCGTCGCGCACCTGCGCCTGCGCGTCCTCGGCCCCGCCGTCGCGGAGGGTGGCCCACTGATCGAGGCCGCCCATCACCGCGCCGGGCACGCGCGCGGCGGCCTCCCGCAGCGACGGCCCGGCGCGCCGGTCGTCCCAGTTCCAGGCGTGGGCGGGCAGGGTGGCGAGCCGATCGAACATCAGGTGGTCGCCGTGGGCGTGCAGGATGGTGAGCTTGGATCGGGTCTGCACCGCCTCGAGGATGCGCCGGTCGTAGGGCTCGCCGAAGCGCCGGTACTCCTCCACGGTATGGAAGTCGGTGCTGGCCGCCTGGATCGAGTAGAAGAAGCCCTCGGTGCCCTCGCGGAAGCAGGCCTCCGCGAAGGCGAGGATGGTCTCGGTGATCGCCTCGAGCGCGTCGGTCACCGCCTGCGGGTTCTCCTTGAGATCGTAGTTGAGGCGGTCCCCGGAGAGCTTCCGGGCCAGCGAGAGCGGGCTGAACACAGTCGGCATCGTCGAGCAGTCGGCGCGCCGGTCCACCACGCAGCGGATGATGGTCTCCAGGTGCGAGGCCCACGCGGTCGACTCCATCCGGACCGGGCGGATCTTCTTCCAGTCCTCCGGGGCGGTGACCGCGTGGCGCGCGCAGGGCCGGTGGCCGTCCGGAAGGACCTCGTCGCTCTCCACGCAGCCCCAGTCCTCGACCGCGTAGCCGCCGGCCGGGGTGACCTTCAGGAAGTCCGACTGGTAGCGCTCGTGAAAGCGCAGGGTGGACTGCGAGAGCGCGGCCGCGTTGCGGTCCACGTCCGGGAAGTGGCGCCAGAACGCGTAGGGGGGACGATCGGTCGGCTGCCGCCTCAGCGCGGCCTGCACTCGCTCGAGCTTGGTCATCGGCTCCTCGGTCAGTCGGCCAGCACGATCACGCCGTCGCGCACCGCGGGGCGGCCGCCCTCGCCGAGCGCCTCGAACCGGATGGCGCGGCCGCCGGGTGAGGCCTCAGGGCGATGGCCGCGCACCACGATCCGGGAGGGCAGGGGCACCATGGCGCCGAAGCGGCAGCCCAGCGCGCGCACCGGCGCCCCGGGCCCGCGCGGATCCTGCCGGAGCGCGCGGGAGACCGCGAGCGCGAGCGTGGCGGTGCCGTGCAGGATGATGTCGGGCAGCCCCGCGGCGCGCGCCACCGCGCGGTCGGTGTGGATCGGGTTCCAGATGCGCGCGCACTCGGTGTAGACGTGGGCGAGGGTGCGGGAGATGGGCACCTCGGCGGACCAGGTCTCGCCGGGCGGCTCCTCGCGCTTCGACCGCCCGTCACCCTTTGGCAACCCCTCACCCTGCCCTCTCCCCTCAGAGGAGAGGGGGGAGGGATCGCAGTCGACGCCCAGGTAGAGGGAGCCGTAGTCAGTGGTGCTCACCGGCGCGCCCGCCGCGTCCACCGTCTCGAGGCGCAGCACCATGTAGGCGCCGGGGGACCGACGCTCCAGCGCGACGACGGTGGCGGTGGTGTGCAGGCGGTCGCCCGCGCGGAGCGGGCGGTGGAGCGTGAGGCGATGGGTGGCGTGCACGCCGCGCACCGCCACCTCGTCTGCCAGCGCCTTGGCGCGCACGTCGAGTGCGAGCGGCCACTCGTAGCAGACCGGAAACAGCGGATGCGCGAGCACGCCGCCCGCTCGCGTCGTGTCGAGGTACTCGGGCGCCTCCTCGCCGAGCGCGGCCGCGTAGGCCATGAGCCAGCGGGCGTCGACCTCGTGCTCGCGCGGACCGGCGGTGATGCCGACGACGGAGGAGGAGATGCGGAGCGAGGCCATCGGACCTCTCACCTCCTGGCCTCCCTCACCCTGCTCTCTCCCCCGAGGGGAGAGGGAGAGGGCGGGGGAAGTTCATGCAATCGACGAAGATGGTCTCGAAGTCCGGGTGGGCGGCCAGCGACACGTGCTCGATGCGCCGGGCGATCGCCTCGGCGCGGGCCCGCTCCGCCTCGGAGACCAGCGCGAGCTGGGCGCCGAGCGCCGCCGCGTTGCCGACGTACCGGATGCGCGACTCGGGCAGGCCGGGCGGGATGAGGCCGATGCGGAGGGCGCTCCGCACCGACAGGTAGTTGCCGAATCCGCCGGCCAGCATCAGCTCGTCCACCCGCTCGGTCGGCACCCCGGCCACGTGCTGGAGCATCGCCACCCCGGAGGCGATCGCGCCCTTGCAGAGCTGCACCTGCCGCACGTCGTCCTGGGTCAGCGTGATCTCGTGCCGGGCGCCGTGCTCACCCTCCCGGGCGAGCACCACGAGCCGCTCCTCCCCGCGCATCTCGACGCGCGCGCGGATGGGAGCGGGCAACCGGTCGCGGCGGTCGACGTCGATGAGGCCGGTCCAGTCGAGCACGCCCAGGTCCAGGAGCGCGGCGATCGCGTCCACCAGGCCCGAGCCGCAGAGGCCCTGCGCGGGCGCGTCGCCGATGGTGTGCAGGCGCAGGTCCCCGGCGGCGACCTCGACGCGGTCGATGGCCCCGATCGCCGCGCGCATGCCGTGGCGGATCTGCGCGCCCTCGAGCGCGGGGCCGGCGGGGGCCGAGCAGGCCCACAGGTGCTCGCGCGAGCCGAGCAGGACCTCGCCGTTGGTGCCGATGTCGACCGCGATGCGGAGGGCGGGGGACTCGTCGAGGCGGGTGGCCAGCGCCACCGCGACCGCGTCGGCGCCCACGAAGCCGGCCACCAGGGGCAGGAAGCAGACCCGCGCCTCGGGCGGCAGCTTCAGGAAGAGGTCGCGCGCGGGCAGGATCAGCGGCTGCCGCACCACCGGGGCGTACGGGGCCAGGCCCACGTACGACGGGTCGATGCCCAGGAGCAGGTGGTGCATGCAGGTGTTGCCGACGATCACGACCTTGTAGATCCACTTGGCGAGAACGCCCGACTCGCGGGTGATCTGCTCGATGTGCTGGTTGAGGAGACCGACGATGCGGGTCTGCAGCTTGCGGAGGTTGCCCGCGTCGAACTGGGCGAAGGCGATGCGCGACATCAGGTCCCCGCCGAACACCGCCTGGGGGTTGAGGCTCGACACCGCGGCGAGCTGCTCGCCCGATTCGAGCTCCATCAGGGTGGTGACCACGCTGGTGGTGCCGATGTCGATCGCGAGCCCGAACTTGTGGAGCGCGGTGTCGTCCACCTCGACGGCCAGGACCTGCCGCCCGAAGGTGGTCACGGTGACCAGGCCGTCGCGATCGCGGAGGGTCGCGGGCAGGGCCTTGAGCAGCGCGGGGGGCACGTCCTCCACCGTGCCGCCCGCGGCGGCCACCAGGGCCTCCACGTCCGAGGTCTGCCGGTGCTCGTCCTTCGGCAGCGCCACCGTCACCACGCGCTTGCGGATCCCCGCGTCGATCGAGACCGGCTCCGGCGCCCCCGCGGGCCGCTCGCCGCCCAGGATCTGGAACGTGGTGTCGTCGAGCGGGGGTGCGATCTGGATGGTCACCGGCTCGGTCACCGCCCACTGGCACGAGAGCCGGTAGCCCTCGCGCACCAGCGCGTCGCCCAGCTGGAGCTCGTCCATGATGGTCGGCGGTGGCGCGGTGCCCGCGACCAGCTTGACCCGGCACGAGGTGCAGCGCCCGCGGCCGCCGCAGGTGGCGGTGATGTCGACCCCGCCGCCGTGCGCCGCCTTGAGGATCGTCGTGCCGGGCTTCGTGTCGAGGACGTGGGGGCCGGGCAGGATGGTCAGCGGAATCGCCATTCCGGCGCAGGATACCACTTCTTTCTTGACTTCCCGCGGGGGTTTGCCAATAGTTCCCTACTGACCCGTCAGAGGGCATGGACGGGCACTGCTTCGGGGGGTGTGGTTGCTCCGCTACGTCGTCTATCGCCTCCTCTGGTTGGTTCCGACGCTGCTCGCCATGGCGCTCGTCACCTTCCTGGTGATGCACGCCACGCCGGGTAGCCCCCTCGACCCGGTCGCGGAGGGGGCGAACCCGCTGTCTCCGGAGGCCCAGAAGAACCTCGCCGCAGTCTACGGCCTCGACAAGCCCCTCTACGCCCAGTTCGGCATCTTCATTCTCAAGGCGCTGCACGGGGACTTCGGCACCTCGTTCGTGTACAAGACCCGCACCGTGACCGAGATCATGGTGGAGACGTTCCCGATCTCGCTGCTGCTGGGCAGCATGGCCCTGGCCCTGGCGGTGGTGGGCGGCGTCACCCTCGGCATCCTGGCCGCGGTCTACCAGAACCGCTCGTGGGACTACGTGTCGGTGAGCGTGGCCACCCTCGGGGTCAGCGTGCCGAACTTCGTGCTCGCGGTGTTCCTGATCGTCCTGTTCTCGTTCGTGCTGCCCATCTTCCCCACCGGGGGCTGGGACTCGCCGCGCGACTGGGTGCTGCCGACCATCACCCTCGCGCTGGCCCCGATGGGCATCATCGCCCGCTTCACGCGCTCGAGCATGCTCGAGGTGATCCGGTCCGACTACATCGTGACCGCGCGGGCCAAGGGCCTGGCCGAGGGGCCGGTCATCCTCAAGCACGTGCTCAAGAACGGCTTCATCCCGGTGGTGACCCTGCTCGGGCCCATGTTCGCCGCGGTGGGGACCGGCTCGTTCTTCGTCGAGTCCATCTTCCGGGTCCCGGGCATGGGCCGCTTCTTCGTGCTCTCGATGACCGGCCGCGACTACCCGATGATCATGGCGGTGGTGCTCGTCTACGGCGCGTTCCTCGCCCTCATGAACCTGGTGGTGGACCTCCTCTATGGCACTCTCGACCCCCGCATCCGATACTAGCCTCGCGCCGGTCGTCGTCCCCCGCGAGGCGGCGCGAGGCTCGAGCCTCTACCGCGACGCGTGGCGCCGCCTGCTACGCAACCGGCTGGCGGTGGCGGGCGGCGCGGTGGTCATCCTCCTCTGCGTCATCGCGATCTTCGCCGACGTGATCGCGCCCCAGTCCTACACCAAGGCCAACTTCGGCCACCTCTACGAGTCGCCCAACCGGGAGTTCCCCCTCGGCACCGACCAGCTCGGGCGCGACGTGCTCTCGCGCCTCATCTACGGGGCGCGCGTCTCCATGCTGGTGGGGCTCGGGGCCCAGGTGATCATCGTGCTGATCGGGGTGCCCATCGGGGCGCTCTCCGGCTACGTCGGAGGACGCACCGACCTGCTGCTCACCCGCTTCGTGGACGTGATGTACGCCTTCCCGCGCCTGCTCTTCGTGATCCTGGTGATGTCGATGCTCGGAGCCGGGCTCGTCAACATCTTCATCGCGCTGGGACTCACCGGGTGGGTCGGCATCGCGCGGCAGACCCGCGCCCAGGTGCTGTCGATCAAGGAGAAGGAGTTCGTGGAGGGCGCCCGCGCCCTCGGGGCCGGGTTCTGGCGCGTGATCTCCCGCCACGTGCTGCCGAGCGCGCTGACCCCGATCGTGGTCTCGATCACGTTCGGCATCCCGGAAGCGATCTTCACCGAGGCGGCCCTGTCGTTCATCGGCGTCGGCATCAACCCGCCCACCCCGTCGTGGGGCCAGATGGTCGGGGAGAACCAGCAGTTCCTCCGCTCCTACTGGCACCTCTGCGTCTTTCCCGCGATCGCCATCGCGGTGACCATGCTCTCGTTCACCTTCTTCGGCGACGGGGTCCGCGACGCGCTGGACCCCAAGCTGAAGTAACCACAGGAGGACCTCCATGCGAATTCCGGATGAGCAGATGGATCTCTTCGCCAAGCGCCTCGAGGCCATCGGGGTTGGTCGTCGCGAGTTCCTGAAGGTGATCGGCGCGATGGCCGCCTTCGGCGGCCTGGGCTTCGCCACCACCGCCCAGGCGGCCAAGCCGAGCAAGCCCGGCCCCAACGAGAAGCTCGCCAAGGAGCAGACCTTCCGCTTCGGCGGCGGCGGCTGGTTCCAGAACGATCCGGCCAGCCACGACTTCAACAAGGACCTCTACTGCTCCGGGGTGCCGGCGCTCTTCGCGGGCCTGATGGTCTTCAACGCGGACTTCGTGTCGGTGCCGTGGATGGCGAGCAAGGTCGAGGGCAACAAGGACGGGTCGGTGTGGACGTTCACGATCCGGAAAGATAGCCGTTGGTCGGACAATTCCCCGGTGTCGGCGCGCGACTTCGAGTGGTCGTGGAAGCGCCAGCTCGATCCGGCGAGCGCCGCCCCGTACGCCTCGTTCCTGTACGACATCAAGAACGGGGAGGCGTTCAACAAGAAGCAGCTCCCCGACGCGAGCCAGGTCGGGGTGCGCGCGAAGGACGACTGGACGCTCGAGGTCACCCTCGAGGGCCCGCGCGGCTACTTCCCGGTGCTCGCCTCCTACCTCGCCGCGCTGCCCGCCCACCGGGGAGCGGTGGAGAAGTACGGCGACAAGTGGACGGAGGCCGGCAACATCGTCTGCAACGGGCCCTTCACGCTCGAGGCGTGGGAGCACAACAAGCAGATCGTGCTGAAGAAGAACCCCCACTACTTCGGGGCCAAGGACGTGCATCTCACGCGCGTGGTGATCCCGATCGTCCCGGTCGCCTCG
>DATFAJ010000619.1:0-5862 GCA_035254745.1 Candidatus Methylomirabilota bacterium
GTCGCGCTCTACGCGGTGATCCGGTGGGAGGCGGTGGTGAACGCGGCGGTGGGGACGGGGTTCACGGACGGCCTCTACATCGCGCTGGGGCTCCTGTCGATCGCCATCGCGGCCTTCAGCCTGGTGATCCAGCGCAACTACAAGCGGATGCTCGCGTACTCGAGCATCGAGCACACCGGGCTGATCTGCGTGGGGCTGGCGCTGGGGCCGCTCGGCACCTTCGCCGCGATGCTGCACCTGCTGAACCACGCGCTGGCGAAGTCGATGATGTTCTTTCTCGCCGGGCGGGTGCTCCACCGGTACGGCACCACCGAGATCGGCCGGGTGTCGGGTCTCCTCAAGGTCATGCCCTGGACGGGCGGTCTGTTCGCGGCGGGGATGCTGGCGGTCATCGGCCTGCCGCCGTTCGGCCTCTTCATCTCCGAGTTCGCGCTCTTCCGGGCGGGCTTCGCGGCGGGCCGGCCGTGGCTGATGGGGCTCGTGCTGGCCCTGCTCGCGGTGGCCTTCGTCTCGATGATCGGCCACCTCAACCGGATGCTCTACGGCGCGCCGACCGCGGGCGTGCCGGTGGGCGAGAGAGACCTCTGGCCGCTGGTTCCGCTCGGGGCCTGCGTGGCGACCCTCGTCCTGCTCGGCGTCGTACTCCCGGCGCCCCTCCAGGCGCTGCTGCGGCAGATCGTGGAGATCGTCGAGCAATGACCCGGCTGCCCCAGCTCGAGAGCGTGCTCGCCGACAAGTACGCCGATCGCGTGCTCGACGTGCGACTGGTGCGGGGCAACGAGCTCCACTGCTCGGTCCGTCCGCCGGACGTCCACGCGCTGGCGACACTGCTTCGCATGGGGTTCGGCGCGGAGCTGATATTCATGGCCGCCACCGATCGGCGGGCCGACCGCGGTGGGTTCGAAGTCCACTATCTCTTCGCGCCCGACCGGGAGAACTGGTTCGTCCATGCCAGCGCGCCGGTGGCCGCCGAGGCTCCCACGATCGTCTCGCTGGCCACGCTCCACTATCCGGCCTCGCGCTTCGAGCGGGAGATCTACGATCTCTTCGGGATCGCGGCCGACGGCCACCCGGATCCTCGGCCCCTCGTGCGGCACGGCTTCTGGCCGACGGACTACTTCCCGCTCCGGAAGGATGCGGTGACGCGTGAGTTCGCGGACGACGGGCGCGCCTTCCCCTTCACCGAAGTGGGTGGCGAGGGAGTCTACGAGATCCCGGTGGGTCCGGTGCACGCGGGGGTGATCGAGCCGGGACACTTCCGCTTCAGCGTGGTCGGCGAGACGATCATCGACATGAAGTCGCGTCTGTACTTCACCCACAAGGGCACCGAGAAGCTGTTCGAGGGCCGCGAGCCGGGTATGGCCGTCGAGCTGGCCGAGCGGATCTCGGGCGACACGACCATCGGGCACTCGCTCGCCTTCTGCCAGGCGCTGGAGGCGGCCGCGGGCACCGAGGTGCCGGCGCGAGCGCGCTGGCTGCGCGTGATCCTGCTGGAGATGGAGCGCCTCTACAACCACGTGGCCGACTTCGGCATGATCGCCAACGACACCGGCTACGCGGTGGCCCACTCCCACTGCTTCCGTATCCGCGAGCGGCTGCTGCGACTCAACAAGCGGCTGACCGGCAACCGGCTGCTGCGGGGCGGCGTCGTTCCCGGCGGCGTCGGCCACGACCTGCCGGCCGGCCTCGATCTGCCGGGAGAGCTGGAGGCCGCCCTCCGAGACTTCGACGAGATCGTCGCGCTCGCGCTCGAGAACACCCTGGTGATGGATCGCCTCGAAGGGACCGGCCAGCTGTCCGCCCGCATCGCCCGCGACCACGGCGTGCTGGGCTACGTCGCGCGGGCCTCGGGTATCGACGCCGACGTCCGGCGCGACCACCCGTTCGCGGCGTACGGGGATCTCCAGGTGCGGGTGCCCGTCTTCGAGTCGGGCGACGTCAAGGCGCGCACGCTGGTGCGGGTGGAGGAGGCGCGGGAATCGGTGCGGCTCATCGGGGAGGCGGTGACGCGCCTGCCCGCGGGGCCGCTGGCCGCGCCGCTCGGCGCGCTGCCGCCCTTCGCGCCCGCGTTCGGGCTCGTGGAGGGCTGGCGCGGGGGCGTCCTCCACTGGGTCATGGCCGACGGGGCGGGCCGGCTCCATCGGGTGAAGATCATGGACCCGTCGTTCCTCAACTGGCGGCCGCTCTCGTACGCGCTGCTCAAGAACATCGTCCCGGACTTCCCGCTCTGCAACAAGTCCTTCAACCAGTCGTATTCGGGTAACGACCTGTGACGGGGGGTATACTGCCATCATGAAAACCGGACTGATCGTGCTCGGGGTGATCATCCTGATCGTGGTCGGCGGCATCGCCTGGGCGATCGGGATCAACAACCAGCTGGTGGCGCAGGAGCAGCTGGTCAACGAGAAGTGGGCCCAGGTGCAGAACGTCTACCAGCGCCGCGCCGATCTGGTCCCGAACCTGGTGGAGACCGTGAAGGGGTTCGCGACCCAGGAGCGGACGGTGCTGGAGGAGGTGACGAAGGCCCGCGCCAGCGTGGCCGGCATCAAGGCCACCCCCGAGCTGATCAACGATCCGGTCGCGTTCCAGAAGTTCCAGCAGGCCCAGGCCGAGCTGGGCGGCGCGCTCGGCCGGCTGCTCGTGACCGTCGAGCGCTACCCCGAGCTCAAGTCCAACCAGAACTTCCTCACGCTCCAGAGCCAGCTCGAGGGCACCGAGAACCGCATCGCGGTCGAGCGCATGCGCTACAGCGAGGCGGTGCGCGACTACAACACGCGCCTGCGGCTCTTCCCGGGCAGCGTGGTGGCCTCCCTGCGTGGCTTCAAGGAGAAGGCCTACTTCGAGGCCACCCCGGGCGCCCAGGAAGCCCCGAAGGTGAAGTTCTAGCGGGCGCGACGGGCGGGAGGACCGTGCTCCGCCGCGTCGCGCCGGCGCTGCTCCTGCTGGTCCTGCTCGCCGCCCCGGCCGCCGCGGCCCTGCGCATCCCGCCGCCGCCCGACCGACGGATCAACGACTACGCGGGGGCGCTCAGCCCCGCCGACCGCGACCGGCTCGAGCAGGCCCTGATCGCGCGCGAGGCCACCAGCCGCAACCAGGTGGTGGTGGCGATCTTCCGCTCGCTCGAGGGCGAGAGCCTCGAGGACTACTCGATCCGGCTCGCGCAGGCGTGGCGCATCGGCCAGAAGGGCCTCGACAACGGGGTCATCTTCCTGGTGTTCCTGGACGACCGGAAGATGCGCATCGAGGTGGGGTACGGGCTCGAGGGCACCCTGACCGACGCGGTGTCGTCCTCCATCCTGCGAGACGTGGTCGCGCCGCGCTTTCGCGCCGGCCAGGTCGCCGACGGCATCGGGGCGGGGCTCGACGCGATCGACCGCGCCATCGCCGGCACCTACGTCCGCTCGCCCGACGCGGGGAAGGGCCGGCGGCAGGGTGAGTTCGGCGGCCGCGAGCTGCTCGCGCTCCTCTTCGTCTTCTTCCTGCTCGTCGCCCTCGTGACGAACCGGATGCAGCAGGCGGCCCTGCGCCGTCGCGGATGGACCGGCGGGTCGACCGGCTGGGGCGGGCCCTTCATCGGCGGGGGTGGATTCGGCGGCGGAGGGTGGGGCGGCGGGGGCGGCAGCAGCGGCGGCGGGTTCAGCGGGGGCGGCGGCAGCTTCGGCGGCGGCGGCTCGAGCGGGAGCTGGTGATGGCACGACATCCCCGGTGGGTGCGCGCCTTTCTCGGCGAGGACGATCTGGCGGTGGTGACCCAAGCCATCGCGGCGGCGGAGGCGCGCACCTCCGCGGAGATCCGGGTGCACCTCGATCACCGCTGCCCCGGGGACGCCATGCCGCGGGCGGTGGCGGTCTTCGAGCGCCTCGGCATGCACCGGACGGCGGCCCGCCACGGCGTGCTGATCTACGTGAGCGTGGACGACCACAAGCTGGCGGTGCTCGGGGACCAGGGCATTCACGAGCGGGTCGGGCAGGCCTACTGGGAGCGGCTGGTGGAGGCGGTGCTCGGGCACTTCCGGGAGGAGCGCCCGCGCGACGGCCTCTTGCACGCGGTCGCCGAGGTGGGCGCGGTCCTGGCCCGGCACTTCCCGCGGCGGCGGGGCGACGTCAACGAGCTGTCCGATCAGGTGAGCGTCGACCCCTCGTGACGGGCGGGGCCTCAGCGCCCGAAGCGCGCGCTCAGGCCGACGAAGGCCGACCAGTCCGGGCCGGGTCCGGCAAGCGTGGTGCGCATCCCGGCGTCGAGGGCCAGGCGCGGCGTGAGCTTGTAGACCACCGCCAGCGTCGCGCGCAGGCTCGCACGGCCGTCGCGCTCCTCCTTCGTGGCGAAGAAGAAATCTGCGATCGTGGCGAGGCGCTCGGTCGCCGCCCACGACAGGGAGGCCGAGGCCACCCCCTGCGGGATGAAGCCGTCCGGGCGCGTCTGGCCGATCGCGGCGGCGCCGGCGTTCAGGTCGAGGCCGAGCCCCCACGGTAGCCCCAGGCTCATTAGGAGCAGCGCGCCCGCGTCCGGCCGCTCGCTGCCGATGGGCGCCCGCGCGACCGGCAGCTTCACGAACGGCCGGAGGGCGAGCGCCACGCTCGGGGTGTCGCCGCCCTCGGGTGGGGCGTAGAGCCGGTACTTGAGCGCGAGGGTGTAGTCGCCGCTGCCGCGCTCGTCGTCGCCGGCGCGCTGCCACACGAAGGGCTCGCCTTCCAGCGAGACCTCGAGCCGGGCCAGCAGGCCGGCGCGCAGGACCGCCTGCGTGGTGAGCTGCTGCCGGGTGGGGCCCCCTCCGACCCGCTCCCGCTCGTACTCGAGGCCGGTCTCGAGCTGCAGCGCGCCCGCGGGGACGAGCTCGGCGCTCGTGGTCAGATCCGGCCGGTCGGGATTGATGTCCTGGGCGAGGGCCGCCAGGGGCCACAGGCCGAGGAGCGCGCTCGTGAGGAAGGCGATCAGAGGGATCAAACGGCCCATCATACACACCGCGCCCGACTTCCGGCTGTCAGGCATTCTGCCACCGTCGGGCGTCATGCCCGTCGAGCGGGCGTCGGTGGGCGAAAAGTTTCGCCGCATTTCTCGATACTTGTGCGCTGGCATGTCCGGTGCTTGCCTCCCCGGCGGATGCCGATCACGACGAGGAGGCTCCCATGAGAAACCGGACCCAGGTCGGGCTGCTGCTCCTGTTCCTCCTGGTGACCGCGGTCGCGCTGCCGATGATCCCGAGTGCCTCCGCCGAGTCCGCGTCCACCGACTGGGCCGCCCGGCTCCGGGCCATGGACGAGGCGCTCGCGCGGGGCGACGGGCCGGGAGCCCAGGCCTCTTGGCGCGAAGCCTACGTCGCGGCCCACGTCGGCCGCGGGTGGCCTGGCATGCTGGCGGTCGGTGACGCGGCGCTCCGGCTGGGTCGCGCCACCGGCGAGACCGCGCTCTACGAGGGCCGCGCCCGGCGAGTCTACCTGACCGCGCTGTTCCGCGCGCGCCGGTACGCCTCGCTCGACGGTGTGCTCGCGGCCGGCGAGGCCTTCGGCCGGCTCGGCGACCGCGAGGTCGTCCGGCAGGCGCTCGCGGTGGCCACCGACCTGGCCGCGCGCTCCGGCGACGACATGGCGCGCCGCCGGGTGCAGGTCTTCCGCAGCCAGTGGGTGCCGCCGCTCAGCTGATCGCGGTGTCGCGCCCGGCGCGGGGGCCGGTCGCGGCGCGTGGTATGCTCCCCCCGCCATGAATCGCTCCGAGATTCCCACTCCCGCGCTGCTGCTGGACCTCGATCGCTTCGAGCGGAACATCCAGAAGATGGCGGCCCACGTGAAGGCCGCCGGCAAGAAGCTCCGCCCCCACGCCAAGACCCACAAGTGCCCCGAGATCGCCCGCCGCCAGATCGCGGCC
>DATFAJ010000620.1:0-3160 GCA_035254745.1 Candidatus Methylomirabilota bacterium
AGCTCGGGATCGGCGCCGTCGGCGCCATCGGTGCCGACGAGCTGGACCGGCCACAGCAGGTAGATGTCCTGGGCGAACTCGGACGGCTCGCGCGCGGGCGGGGGCGCCACGCTGAAGGACACCTGGAGCATGAGCGGACCGTTGCGGCCGGCCACGTCCTTGGGCTCGATGTTCGCGGTGATGAGCAGCGGCGCGATCCAGAACTCGGGGTGCGGCTTGGATGCGATGAACACCTGAGCGGGGGCCGCGGTCGCGGTCGCGCCGAGGGCGAGCAGGGCCAGGGTGAGCGCGCGGGCCAGGCGCCGCGGTCGACTCACCGGGTCGGGTCCTCCCCCACCCGCACCAGCAGCTTGCCGAAGTTCTTGCCCTGGAGCAGCCCGATGAAGGCCTCCGACGCCCGCTCGAGCCCGGTCACCACGTCCTCGCGGTACTTGAGGCGGCCCTCGCGGACCCAGCCGCCGCAGTCCTTCAGGAACTCGCCCATGCGCGCCAGGTGGTCCGAGACGATGAAGCCCTTGATCAGCACGCGGTTGAACAGGAGCGGGCGCAGGTTGGGTCCCGGCGTCGAGTCGGTGGCGTTGTACTCGGAGATGAGCCCGCAGAGGGGGATGCGCGCGTTCTGGTTCAGGAGCGTCATCACCGCGCGGAGCACGTCGCCGCCCACGTTCTCGAAGTAGACGTCGATGCCGCCCGGGCACGCGGCGCGGAGCGCGGCGGCCAGGTCGCCGGTCTTGTAGTTCACGCACGCGTCGAAGCCGAGCTCGCGGACCACGTAGTCGCACTTGTCCTGGGAGCCCGCGATGCCGACCGCGCGGGCGCCCTTGATCTTCGCGATCTGCCCCACCGCGGAGCCCACCGCGCCGGAGGCGGCCGACACCACCACCGTCTCCCCCGCCCGGGGCTGACCGATGTCGAGCAGCCCCACGTACGCGGTCATGCCCGGCATGCCCAGCACGCCGAGCGCGGTCGAGATCGGCGCCTGCTTCGGGTCGAGCTTGCGGAGCCCGGCACCCTTGGCGACCGCGTGCGACTGCCAGCCGTCGTAGCCCAGCACGATGTCGCCCGGGGCGAGGCCCGCGGACCGCGACTCGAGCACCTGGCCGACGGTGGCGCCCACGATCACCTGCCCCGGCTCCACCGGCTGGGCGTAGGAGCGGGCCCCGCTGATGCGACCGCGCATGTACGGGTCGAGCGAGAGATAGATGGTCCGGCACAGGACCTCGCCGTCCTTCGGCGACGGCACCGGCGACTCGATCAGGTCGAAGTCGCCCGGCGTGGGCATCCCGACGGGGTGGCGGCGGAGCACGATCTGGCGGCTGGTGACGGTGGGCATGGCGACCTCCTCCCGGTCGACGCGCGCCTCAGCGCGGATCGTCGCCCCAGCGGTATTCGCGGGTGATCTGGTCCAGGCGGGCCTTGAGCGCGGCGTCGAGCGGCTTCTCGGTCGCCGCGACGGCATCGTCGAGCTGGTCGGGCCGGCTCGCGCCCACGATCGGCGCGGTGATGGCGGGCTCGGCGAGCACCCAGGCCAGCGCGAGGCTCGCGAGCGAGAGCCCGGCCTCGGCCGCGAGCGGGCGCAGCGCCTCGACGGTGTCGAACTCGCGCTCGTGCCAGTAGCGGTCCTGGTAGCGCTCGGCCGCGCTGCCGAGGGTGAAGCGGGTGCCCGGAGTGGGGCCCGAGTCGCGGCGGTGCTTGCCGGAGAGCAGGCCCCCCGCGAGCGGGTTGTAGGGGATGACGCCGATGCCCTCCTCCCGGCAGAGCGGCAGCAGGTCGCGCTCGATCTGGCGGAAGAGCAGGTTGTAGCGCGGCTGCGCCGAGTCGAAGCGCGCGACCCCCAGCACCTCGCTGCGCCCGAGGGCCCGTGCCACCTGGTAGGCCGGGAAGTTCGAGCAGCCCACGTAGCGGGCCTTGCCGGCCCGGACCACGTCGTCGAGGGCGCGCAGGCTCTCGTCGATCGGCGTCTCCGGGTCCGGGTGGTGGAGCTGGTAGAGGTCCACGTAGTCGGTGCGCAGCCGGCGGAGCGAGCCGTCGATGGCGTCCAGGATGTGCTTGCGGGAGGCCCCGCGGTCCCAGCGCCGCTCGCTCATCGCCCCGCCGCACTTGGTGGCCACCACGAAGTCGTGGCGCCGCCCCTCGAGCCAGCGCCCCACGATCTCCTCGGTGCGCCCCACCGTCTCGAAGCCGCCGCCCACCGGATAAACGTCCGCGGTGTCGAGGAAGGTGACGCCGCCCGCCGCGGCGCGGTCGAGGATGGCGCGGGAGGCGTCCTCGTCGCACTGCAGGCCGAAGGTCATGGTGCCGAGGCAGAGGCGGGAGACGGCGAGCCCGGTGCGGCCGAGGTGGACGTGGCGCATGCGGTCAGAGAGTACCCAACGGTCGCGCCAGGGGCAAGCGAGCGCCGGAAGTGGTATAAGGATCGCCCATGGAATACCGGGTGCTCGGGCGGACGGGGCTGCGGGTGTCGGCGCTGGGATTCGGCTGCGGCGACGTGGGCGGGCTCATGGTGCGGGGCGCGCCCGCCGATCGCGAGCGTGGGGTGGCCCGCGCGCTCGAGCTCGGGATCAACTACCTCGACACCGCGCCGGCCTACGGCTCGGGCGAGTCGGAGAAGAACCTGGGCCAGGTGCTGCGCGCGCTCAAGCCCCAGGTCATCGTGGGCACCAAGTGGCGGCTGGTCGCGGGCGACCTGGCCGACGTGGCGGGCGCGGTGGCGCGCTCGGTGGAGACGAGCCTCGCGCGGCTCGGGCTCGAGCGCGTGGACCTGCTGCACCTGCACAACCTGATCGGGCGCGTGGGCGACGAGCGGCCCCTCGGAGTGGCGCGCGTGCTGGAGGCGGTGGTGCCGGCGATGCGCCGGCTTCAGGAGCAGGGCAAGGTGCGCTTCTTCGGGGTCACCGCCTCCGGCGAGACCGGGGCGCTGCACCGCGCGCTCGCGAACGGCGCGTTCGACACCGCGCAGGTGGTGTTCAACCTGCTCAACCCGACCGGCGCCTACGAGGTGCCGCCGGGGTATCCGGCGCAGGACTACGACCGGCTGCTCGCGCTGGCGCAGGAGCAGCGCGTGGGCACCATCGGCATCCGGGTGCTGGCGGGCGGGGCGCTGAGCGGGCAGGCGGCGCGCCATCCGACCGCGATCCCCACCGTGGCCCCGATCGCCTCA
>DATFAJ010000621.1:0-3682 GCA_035254745.1 Candidatus Methylomirabilota bacterium
CTCGACGATCAGGATGCGTCGAGGGCCCGGGGCCGGCGGCGCGGAGACCTCGCCCACCGCCGCGGGCGGTGCGATCTCCGGCAGCTCCACCGTGACCGTGCTGCCGCGATCCTGTCCCGGGCTCTCCGCCGTGACCCGCCCGCCGTGGAGCTCGGCGAGTCGGCGCACCAGGGTGAGCCCGATGCCGAGCCCGCCCTCGGCCCGCTCGAGCGTCCGCTCACCCTGGAAGAAGAGGTCGAACACGCGCTCGAGCATGTACGGGCTCATGCCCACGCCGGTGTCCCGTACCGAGAGCCGCGCGGTGCGCCCGTCCCCCCCGACCGTGATCTCGATCGCGCCGCCGGGGGCGGTGTACTTCACCGCATTGGACAGGAGGTTCATCACGATCTGCTCCACGCGGGTCTGGTCGGCCTCGACCCAGGTGGGCTCGGCCCGCACCGTGAGCCGGTGCTGGGGAGCCGCGCCCTCGGGCATGAGACCCGCGATGCAGCGCTCGACGGCGTCGGCCAGGTTCACCGGCACCGGGGCGAGCCGGATCTTGCCGGTGGTGACGCGCCCGACGTCGAGGAGATCGTCCACGAGCCGCCCGAGCTGGCGTACCTGGCGCGCGAGCACCCCGCGGGCCCGCCGCGTGGTCTCGGGGTCGGGCGCGGCGGGCTGGGAGTCCAGCACGCGCACCGCGGTGCCGATGACGTCGAGCGGATTGCGGAGCTCGTGGCCGAGCATGGCGAGGAACTCGTCCTTGGCCCGGTTGCTCGCCTCCGCCTCCTCCCGCGCCTCCTGCTCGCGCGCGAAGAGCGCGGCCCGCACGTCGGCGGCCTGGCGCTCGATCGTGACGTCGGCGACGATGCACACCAGCCCGGTCAGGGTCCGGCCCTCCAGCACCGGATCCACCAGCACCCGGAGCCAGCCCCCGTCGCGCTGCAGGTCGAGGGTCTCCCGCCGGAGGCTCCGCTCCGCCTGGGCGGTCGGCGACGGCTCGTCGCCGCCCCCGAGCCGCCGCCAGATCTCGGCCCAGGGGCGACCGACCAGGTCCGCGGGAGCGCTCCCGAGCAGGGTCGCGAACGCGCCGTTGCAGCGCGCGACGGTGTCGTCCGACGTGAGCAGGCAGATGCCGTCGCCGATGGCGTCGAAGGTGGCCTGCCAGCCGCGACTGGCCGCGCGCAGCCCCTCCTCGGCGCGACGGAGGCGCAGCAGCGAGTGGATCGTGGCCAGCAGCACCGCCGGCTCGACCGGATCGGTGAGGTAGCTGTCCGCGCCGCCCTCGTAGGCGAGATCCTCGGCCCGGTCGCTCAGGAAGGTGGCCGAGATGTGCACGATCGGCACGGTCAGCGTGCCCTCCTGGGCCCGCAGCCGCCGGCACACCTCGAAGCCGTCCATGTCCGGCAGGTTCACGTCCAGGAGCACCAGGTCGGGCCGCCGCTCGCTCGCGAGGCGGAGGGTCTCGGCGCCGTTGCCGGCCTCCAGCACCTCGAAGCCCGCGCGCCGGAGCATCTGGGAGCGCGCGTAGCGCGACGCCTCGTAGTCGTCGACGTTCAGGATCAGGCCCCGGCTCTCGGTCAACGCCCCGACTCCTTCGGCTCCAGCGCCGACAGCACCTCGCGCAGGTGCCCGTCCTCGCCACCCTCGGCGAGCGCCTGCTTGGAGAGGATTCGCCAGGCGTGCGGGGCCAGCCGGCGGCGCTCCTCGTCGGTGAGCGCCTTCGAGGTCAGGATCACGACCGGGATGTCCATCGTCGCCGGATCGTCCTTCAGGCGCGCCAGGACGTCGAAGCCCGACATCTCGGGCATCACCAGGTCGAGGACGATGAAGTCCGGCCGCTCCGCGCGCGCCTCGCGCAGCCCCTGCACCGGATCGCCCGCCTCGCTGACCACGAACGGCGCCCCGGCCAGGTGGTTGCGGACGAGGTAGCGGGAGATCTCGTCGTCGTCGATCACGAGCACCCGCCGGTCCAGGCCCCGATCGAGGAGGCGATTGAGGGTGTCGAGCAGCCAGGCCGGATGCACGGGCTTGATCGCGTACGCGTCGGCGCCCAGGGCCAGGCCCTTGGACCGGTCGTCGATGCCCGAGACCACGACCAGCGGCAGGCCGCGGGTCTCCTCGCGTCGCCGCACCTCGCCGATGAAAGCCCAGGTGTCCTCGCCGGCCAGGCGGATGTCGAGCACCATCGCCACCGGCCGGAGCTGCTCCACGAGCCGTCGCGCCTCCGCGAGCGTGCGGGCGATCACCGGGTGGTAGCGGGAGCCGCGGAAGTAGTGCTCGTAGAGCAGCAGGTCCTGCGCGCTGTCCTCCACCACCAGCACCGCCACCTCGCCGGGGCCGAGCGGCGCGGGCGACCCGGCCGCGGCCGCCTCCACCGGCTCGGGCTCGGCCGTGAAGCGCGCGGGTACGACGGTGGTGAAGGTCGAGCCCACGCCGGGGGTGCTCTCGAGCGACACCGAGCCCCCCAGGAGCGTGACCAGCCGACGCACGAGGGGCAGGCCGAGCCCGGTGCCGCGCACGCGGCGCTGGAGCGGGTTGTCGAGCTGGCCGAACTCCTCGAAGATGCGCGGCTGGTCCGCGGCCGCGATCCCGATGCCGGTGTCGGCCACCGAGAACGCGACCAGCGGTCCGGTGGATCCGATCCCGGCCGGCCGCGCGCTCACCCGGATCTCCCCTCGCTCGGTGAACTTGAGCGCGTTGGAGAGCAGGTTGCGGAGGATCTGCGAGACCTTGCCCTCGTCGGTGTGCATCGTGGGCAGGCCCTCGGGCTCCTCGAAGACCAGATTGACCTGGTCGTTGAGCAGCAACGGGCGCAGCATGCCGCGCAGGGCCGCGAAGAGGTCCCGCACGTCGAACTCGGCGGGCCGGATCACGATCTTGCCCGCCTCCACCTTGGCCAGGTCGAGGAGGTCGTTCACCAGCTCGGTGAGGTCCTCCGCGGCCTGGCGGATGTAGCCCACCTGCCGCCTCTGCTCGGCGCTCAGCGGGCGCTCGACGTCCTCCATCAGGAGGCGGGAGAGGGCCAGCATCGAGTTGAGCGGGGTGCGGAACTCGTGGCTCATGTTGGAGAGGAAGCGGGACTTCATCTCGTCGGCGCGGCGCAGGGTGTCCGCCTTCTCGTCGAGCTCGGCGTAGAGCGCGAGCACGCCGCGGTTGGTGTCCTGCAGCTCCGCGTTGAGCCGCGAGAGGTCCTCCTGCCGCTGGCGCAGCTCCTCGAGCGTGCGGAGCAGCTCCTGGTTCTGCTGCCGGACCTCCTCCAGCGCGCCCTGCGGCGCCTCGCGCGCGAGGGCGTCGGCGAGCGCGGCGAGCCCGGCCGCCCCGACCTCGGGGGCGCGGCGGGGGAAGAGCTTGCCGAGCGTGACGGTCGTGCCGGCGCCGGGCCGGCTCGTCACCTCGAACTGATCCACCATCCGCCGGGCGCCCAGCATCCCCACGCCCATCCCGGTGGAGGAGCGGTAGCGCCCGGACAGGACCACGTCCAGGTCGCGGATGCCGGGGCCGTGGTCGCTCACCCGCACCACCAGGAGCTGGGGCGCGTGGCGGCCCTCGACCGCGATCTCGACCTTCCCCCCGCCCGCGTACATGAACGCGTTGCGCGCGATCTCGGAGACCGCGGTGGCGATGCGGGTCTGGTCCTGGCCCTCGAAGCCCAGGCGGGCCGCGATCTGGCGGGCTCGCTGGCGCGCCGCGACCACGTCCC
>DATFAJ010000622.1:0-2103 GCA_035254745.1 Candidatus Methylomirabilota bacterium
CCCCGAGGCCCAGATGACCAGCTTCGCCATCCACGACCTCCGGATGTACCCGCTCACCCTGGCCGACGTGCGCGACAACGCGGTGGTGGTGGCGCGCGCGGCCTCCTGGAAGTGGATGGAGCGCATCAGCCGCAAGGCCTGCGTGGAGGTGGGCTCGATCGCCTCCACCTGCAAGGCCCCGCGCACCGGCAAGGAGATCAAGGAGTGCGCGATCCTGGGCTCCACCACCAAGGCCATCGGGATCGGCCGGGCGGTGCAGGCCGCGCGGCGGGCCCATCGCGACCCGATCGACGCGGTGCTCGAGGTGGAGCGCGGCATCAAGATCTTCGGCGGCAAGATCCACGACATCGCCCGCCGCACCACCGAGGGCTTCCTCCGCGGCACCGCGACCATCGAGGGCCTGGACGCGTTCCGGGGCCACTCGTTCTCCCTGGCCTTCCAGAACGAGTTCGCGGTGGGCTGGCTCGACGGCCTACCGCGCGTCATGACCCCCGACCTGATCTGCGTGCTCGACACGGTCTCGGGCGACGCCATCGGCACCGAGACGCTCCGCTACGGCCAGCGGGTGACCGTCATCGCCCTGCGCGCGCCCCCGATCCTGCTCACCCCGAAGGGGATCGAGCACGTGGGCCCCCGGGCCTTCGGCTACGACCTCGACTTCCGCTCGGTGTTCGCATGAGGCGGCGCATCGGCATCGACGTGGGCGGCACCAACACCGACGCGGTGCTGCTCGAGGAGGACACGGTGGTGGCGGCGGTGAAGACACCGACGACTCCCGACGTGACCGCCGGCATCACCCGCGCCCTCGCCGGCCTGCTCGAGCGGGCCCCCGGCGCGCGGGAGGCGCAGGCAGTGATGATCGGCACCACCCACTTCACCAACGCGGTGGTGCAGCGGCGCGACCTCGGGCGGGTGGCGGCGGTGCGCATCGGCCTGCCCTCGGGCGCCTCCCTGCCTCCGTTCGTGGACTGGCCGGAGGACCTGGCGGACCTGGTGCGCGCCGAGGTCGTGATGCTGGAGGGCGGCCACGAGTTCGACGGCCGCCCGCTCGTGCCCTTCGACGCGCGCGGGATGCGCGCGGCGGCCCGGCGCATCCGCGAGGCCGGGATTCGATCGGTCGCGGTCGCCGCCGTCTTCTCGCCGCTGAACGCCTCCGGTGAGGAGGAGGCCGCCGCGATCCTCCACGAGGAATGCCCCGACGTCGCGGTCACCTGCTCCCACCGGCTCGGCCGCATCGGCCTGCTCGAGCGCGAGAACGCGGCCCTGCTCAACGCCTGCCTCATCGAGCTGGCCCGGAAGACCACGCGCGCCTTCACCGAGGCCCTGCGCGGCAGCGGCATCGCGGCGCCGCTCTACCTCACCCAGAACGACGGCACCGTGATGCTGGCCGAGGTGGCCGAGGCCTACCCGGTCTACTCCTTCGCGTCGGGGCCGACCAACTCGATGCGCGGCGCCGCCTTCCTGTCCAAGCGCGACGAGGCGCTCGTCATCGACGTGGGCGGCACGACCACCGACATCGGAAGCCTGCGCCACGGCTTTCCCCGCGAGGCCAACAACGTGGTCGAGATCGGCGGGGTCCGCACCCTGTTCCGCATGCCCGATCTCCTCTCCCTCGGCCTGGGGGGCGGGACCCTCGTGCGCCAGGAGCCGGCGCTCACCATCGGGCCGGCCAGCGTGGGCTATCGCCTCACCGAGCAGGCGCTCGTCTTCGGCGGCGACGTCCTCACCGTGACCGACGTGGCGGTCGCCGCCGGCCTCATCGACCTGGGTGACCGCGCTCGCGTGGCCTCGCTGCCGGCCGCGCTGGTGGAGTCGGCCCTCACGCGCATCCGCGCCATGATCGAGGAGGGCGTGGACCGCATGAAGACCGACGCCGGCGAGGCGCCGCTGATCGCGGTGGGCGGTGGATCGTTCCTGGTGCCGCCGCGCCTGGCCGGGATCTCCGAGGTCCTCAACGTGCCCCACCAGGCGGTGGCCAACGCGGTGGGCGCCGCCATCGCCCAGGTGAGCGGCGAGGTGGACCAGATCTTCCAGGACCTCACCCGGGACGAGGCCATCGCGCGCGCCCGCCGGGCCGCGGAGGACAAGGCGGTGGCCGCGGGC
>DATFAJ010000623.1:0-4713 GCA_035254745.1 Candidatus Methylomirabilota bacterium
CAGCCCGAGCACCCAGAGCCCGCGCGAGCCCCTCACGCGGCGGCCTCCGGCCGGGGGCCGGACCGGCGGCGGCCGTGCATCAGGCTGAACACCGCGGGGACGAAGACGAGGGTGGCGATGGTGGCGCAGACGAGCCCGCCGATGACCGCCCGGCCGAGCGGGGCGTTCTGCTCGCCGCCCTCGCCCACCCCGAGCGCCATCGGGATCATGCCGATGACCATGGCGAGCGCGGTCATGAGCACCGGGCGGAAGCGGGTGACGCCCGCCTCGATGGCGGCCTCCCGCGCGTCGCCGTGCGCGTCCAGGCGCTCCTTGGCGAAGGACACCACCAGGATGCTGTTGGCGGTGCCGACCCCCATGCACATGATCGCTCCCATCAGGGCGGGCACGCTGAGCGTGGTGTTGGTGAGGAACAGGAACACGATGATGCCGGCGAGGGCGGCGGGCAGCGCGGTGACGATGATGAAGGGGTCGAGCCAGGACTGGAAGTTCACGACGATCAGAAGATAGACGAGGACGATCGCGAAGGCGAGCCCGCCGAGCAGGCCCACGTAGGAGGCCCGCATCGTCTCCACCTGCCCGCGCAGGGCCACGAAGCTCCCGCGCGGGAGGCTCGGGCGGTGTGCGTCGACGATCCGGGCGATGTCGCGGCCGACCGCCCCGAGGTCCCGGTCCTGTACCGAGCCGTAGATGTCCACCACCCGGCGGGTGTTGTAGTGCGAGATCACCGCCATGCCGGTGGACCGGGAGATCGAGGCCACGTCTCCCAGGATCTGCGGGCGCCCGGTGGTCGCCCCGCTGATCGGCACGTTCTGCAGATCCTGGAGCGACTGGATCGAGTACTGCGGAGCCTGGGTGACCAGGTTGTAGGTCACCCCGTTCTGCCAGTTCATGAACTGGATCGGGTTGGTCTGCCCGCTCCCGCTCAGGGTGAGCAGCACGCTGTTGGCCACGTCGCGCGGCGTGAAGCCGGCCCCCGCCGCCTTGGTGCGGTCCACGCTCACCTGGAAGTTCGGGTAGTCGAAGTTCTGCTGGATGCGCAGGTCGGTGAGCCCCGGCACCTGGCGCAGGTCGGCGAGGATCCGGTTCGCCACCTGGCGATTGGCCTCGAGGTCGTTGCCCTCGATCTGGACGTCGATCGGGGCGGGCAGGCCGAAGTTCAGGATCTGGGTCACGATGTCGGCGGGCACGAAGTAGAAGGCGACGCCCGGGAACTCCTGGGGCAGCCGGGCCCGCAGGGTGCGCATGTGATCCGCGGTGGGCCGGTGCCCGTCCTTGAGCGTCACCAGGATGTCCGCGTCCGCGGTTCCGATGAAGCCGGACCGGCTGTACATGTAGTTGATGGTCGAGTAGGGCAGGCCGATGTTGTCGATGATGTTGTCGAGCTCCTCCGGCGGGATCTCGCGCCGGATCGACGTCTCCACGAGGTCGGCGAGCCGGGCGGTCTCCTCGATGCGGGTGCCGGTCTTGGCCCGCAGGTGGAGGATGAACTGCCCGTTGTCGCTGGTCGGGAAGAAGTTCTCGCCGAGCCAGGGCAGGAGCAGCCACGCGAGGAGACAGGCCGCGAAGAAGACGGCCACGAAGGCGCCCTGTCGCGAGATCAGCCGGGTGAGCAGCCCCCGGTAGGCCGCGCGCAGCCGCTCGAAGCCGCGCTCGAACGCGCGCTGCAGCAGCGCGAGGGGATTCCGGGTGGGGGCGGGGTGGTGGTCGTGCCGGCGCAGCAGGTACATGGCCAGGGTGGGCACGAGCGTGCGCGAGAGCACGTAGGACGCGAGCATCGCGAAGACCACCGCCTCGGCCAGCGGCACGAACAGGTAGCGGGCCACCCCGCTCAGGAAGAACATGGGCAGGAACACGATGCAGATGCAGAGGGTGGAGACCAGCGCGGGCACCGCGATCTGGGCCGCGCCCTCGAAGATGGCCTCCCGCAGGTCGCGCCCCTCCTCGAGGAAGCGCTCGATGTTCTCGATGGTCACGGTGGCGTCGTCGACCAGGATGCCGACCGCGAGGGCGAGGCCGCCCAGGGTCATGATGTTGATGGTCTCGCGCAGGAAGCTCAGCATGATCACCGAGGTCAGGATCGACAGCGGGATCGAGACCGCGATGATCAGGGTGCTTCGCCAGCTCCCGAGGAAGAGCAGGATCATCAGCGCGGTGAGGCACGCCGCGATGATCGCCTCGTGGACGACCCCCGAGATCGCCCCGCGCACGAAGATGGACTGGTCGGCGAGGAGGTCGATCCGGAGCTCGGGCGGCAGGGTGGTGGCCACCCGGGGGATCGCGGCCCGGATGTTGTCGACCACGTCGAGGGTGGAGGCGTCGCCCGCCTTGAGCACGGTGAGCAGGGTGCCGCGCCGGCCGTCGCGCCGCACGATGTTGGTCTGGACGCTGAACCCGTCCCGCACGTTGGCGACGTCGCGGAGGTAGATGGTGGAGTTGCCCATCACCTTGATCGGCAGGTCGGCCAGCTCCGGCACCGTGCGGGGCGAGGCGTTGAGGTTCACGTAGTACTCGAACTGTCCGATCTTGGCCGTCCCGGAGGGCAGGATCAGATTTTGTAGATTGATGGTGTTGAGCACGTCGGCGGGGGCCAGGCCCTTGGCCTGCAGCATCCGGGTGTTGAGATCGACCATGACCTGCCGCTGCTTGCCGCCGAAGGGCCACGGAATCGCGACCCCCGGGATCGTCACGAGCTGCGGGCGCAGGAAGTTGACCCCCACGTCGAAGAGCTGCTGCTCGGCGAGCCCCTCGCCGGAGAGCGCGAGCTGGAGGATCGGCACGCTCGACGCGCTGAAGTTGATGATCAGCGGCGGCCCGATCCCGGGCGGGTACTGGCGGAGCACGGTCTGCGAGATCGCGGTGATCTGGGCGTTGGCGGTGTCCAGGCGCGCGTTCGGCTGCAGGTACACCTTGATGATGGCCTGCCCGTTGACGGTGGTGGACTCGATGCGCTGGATGTTGTCCACCGTGGTGGTGAGCACCCGCTCGTAGGACGTGGTGATCCGCCCCTCGAGCTCCTCGGTGTTGAGCCCGCTGTACTGCCAGGCCACCGCGATGACCGGGATGTTGATGGCCGGGAAGATGTCCGTGGGGGTGCGAGCGATCACCACCGGGCTCGCGATCAGGATCAGCAGCGCGAGCACCACGAAGGTGTACGGCCGATCCAGCGCGATCCGGACGATCCACATCGGAAGGTCGCCTCAGCCGGTGACGGCCCGGCGCCCGGCCTCGCGCAGCAGCCTTCGGTCGGCCTCCGGGCTCGCGGCGGGCGGCAGGCGCAGGACCAGATCCTGGGTGTGGGTCGGGACGACCTTGCCCTCGGGCCAGTGCGTGCCCCACGGATCCAGGCCGACCTGCACCGCGCGGATGCCGTCGCGCACGATCCGCCGCAGCATGATCACCCCGCGGTCCGTCGAGGCGAGGTGCTCGAGGGCGTGGACCGCGATCGTCCGCTGGCTCGACTGGGCATCGTAGTCGGCCGGGAAGCGCTGCCGCTCCTCGTAGGGTCGGTCGCCCGACTGGCCGAAGCCGGGCCGCGCGACCTGCTCGGGCGTGAGGCCCCACGCCGGGTCCACCTGGGCCAGCTCGAAGTTGGTGGTGCGCGTCTCGTCGTTGGGCACCGCCCAGCGGATGATCACCGGGCGGCTCGCGGCCTTGGGCGCCGAGGCCTCCTCGATCTCCCGCGTGAACTGGTGCACGTTGGGCGGCATGTAATCGCAGACGCGCACCCAGGCCAGATCGCCCATGCGACGGGTCGCGATGTAGACCATGCCCGCCTCGGTGGTGAGCCAGTCGAGCTCGGGCACGACGCCGAAGGCGGCGGTGAACTGATAGCCGCTCGACAGCGCGTGCAGGAACGCGGTGTGCACCGGGTCCATGCTGTTGTCCTTCACCTGCAGCCAGTGGCACGGCAGCGTGAACTCGGCCGCCGGCATCAGGGTGTGCCCCGGCACCTCGAACGAATCGTAGAGCGGAAACGCGGGCCGGCGATCGGGCGGGCCCATGTACGCGAACACGAGGCCGCAGAACTCGTGGGTCGGATAGGCGCCCTGCCACACGCGCTCGCAGAGCCGGCTGCCCGCGGGCTCGCCCGGCGTCTCGAGGCATCGCCCGTCGACGTCGAAGACCCAGCCGTGGTAGCAGCAGCGCAGCCCGCGCTCGAGCGGGATGCCGAACTCGAGCGAGGTCCCGCGGTGCGCGCAGTGCAGATGCAGGACACCGGTGCGCGCGCTCCGGTCGCGAAAGACCACGAGATCCTCGCCGAGGATGCGCACGCGACGCGGCGGCCCGTCGAGATCGCGCGCGAACGCGACCGGCTGCCAGAATCGCCGGAGATATTCGCCGCACGCGGTGCCGGGACCGACCGGGGTGAGCTCGGGATCGGGCGCCGGAGCGCCGCGACGAGCGTACCCGTCGTATGCACTACCGGACGCTCGCGCCGAGGCCATGGGTGCGCCTCAGCATGGGGCCAGGTTGCCATCGCGTCAAGTCACCTCCAGGGTCCGGCGGATTGCGTCTCCTACGCAAAAACTGCGGAGCGCGCAAATCTCCCATGGTGGGTGCCGGGTTACCCAGAGAGGGGGATCGAGTGGCTCTGTCACGCTCAAAACACCATATTAAACCATAAGTTAAGCATGGAATGGCCCTTGCTACCCTGCCGGCCCATGGCAAAGACACACGGCACCTCAGCGCGGACCTTCCTGACCGGGATCG
>DATFAJ010000624.1:0-4951 GCA_035254745.1 Candidatus Methylomirabilota bacterium
CCTCGCCAGGCTATAGAATCTCGACCTGGACGTCGGTCACCCAGCCGTCGACGTGGTCCTCGATGTAGTCCATGGCCTTGGAGATCACCTCGTTGGCGTGGCGGGAGTCGCCGGAGACGCAGGCCAGGGCCAGGGTCGCGCGCTGCCAGACATCGTGGTGATCCACCTCCGCGACCGAGATCTCGAACCGGCGGCGCAGGGTGTCCTTGAGTCCCTTCAGGGCGTGACGCTTGCCCTTGAGCGATCCGATGTCCGGCAGGTGCAGCTCGACGGTGCCGACCGCCACCCGCGCTCCCGACACTGGTCGACGCCCTACAGGGTACGGGCGACCTCTTCGGTGGTGAAGGCCTCGATGACGTCGTTCGGCTGCACGCCCTTGATCCCCTCGATGCCGATGCCGCACTCGAGCCCCTGCAGGACCTCGCGCACGTCGTCCTTGAACCGCTTGAGCGAGTTGATGGTGCTCTCGCCCACCACGGTCTCGCCGCGCTTGATGCGGGCGCGGGCCCCGCGGACGATCTTGCCGTCGGTGACCGAGGAGCCGTAGATCGTGCCGATCTTCGAGATGGGGAAGAGCTGGCGCACCTGGGCCCGGCCCAGCACCACCTCGCGGATCTCCGGAGCGAGCATGCCGGACAGGGCCGCCCTCACGTCGTTGATCGCGTCGTAGATCACGTTGTAGCTGCGCATGTCCACGCCGTTGGCCTGCGCCTGGCTCGCCGCCTTGGGGTCCGCCTTCACGTTGAAGCCGAGCACGATGGCGTTGGAGGCGGAGGCGAGCATCACGTCGGACTCGGTCACCCCGCCCACCGAGCTGTGGATGACCTTGAGCTTGACCTCGTCGGTCGACAGGCGCTCGAGCGACTCGGTGAGGGCCTCCACCGAGCCCTGCACGTCCGCCTTGATCACGAGGCGCAGCTCCTTGACCTCGCCCGCCGCGATCTGCTTGTGCAGGTCCTCGAGCGTGATCCGGGTCGCGCCCTTGCCCTTCAGCCGGTCGCGCTCGCTCCGCACGGTGGCGATCTGGCGCGCCTTGCGCTCGTCGGCGACGACCAGCAGGGTGTCGCCCGCCTGCGGGACGCCGGAGAGACCCAGGATCTCGACCGGATCCGACGGCCCCGCGCTCGCGACCTTCTTGCCGCGGTCGTTGAACATCGCGCGCACGCGCCCGGCGTGCGAGCCGACCACCACCGCGTCGCCTTCCCGGAGGGTGCCCGACTGGATGAGGGCGGTGGCCACCGGACCGCGGCCGCGGTCGAGCCGACCTTCCACGATCACCCCGCGCCCGGCCCGCCCGGGATTCGCGCGCAGCTCGAGGATCTCGGCCTGCAGCGCGGTCATCTCGAGGAGCTGCGGGATGCCGTCGCCCCGCTTGGCCGAGGTGTGGATGAAGATGGTCTGGCCGCCCCAGTCCTCCGGCACCAGGCCCTGGTTGGCGAGCTCGCGCTTGACCCGGTCCGGGTCGGAGCCCGGCTTGTCGATCTTGTTCACCGCCACCAGGATCGGCACGTTGGCCGCCTTGGCGTGGTTGATCGCCTCCACCGTCTGGGGCATCACCCCGTCGTCGGCCGCGACGACGAGGATGACCATGTCGGTGGCCTGGGCGCCGCGTGCGCGCATCGCGGTGAACGCCTCGTGGCCCGGGGTGTCCAGGAACGTGACCTTGCCGTGGCTCGTGTCCACCTGGTACGCGCCGATGTGCTGGGTGATGCCGCCGAACTCGCGCTCCGCGACCTTGGTGGTGCGGATCGCGTCGAGCAGCGACGTCTTGCCGTGGTCGACGTGGCCCATGACCGTGACCACCGGCGGCCGCGTGCGCAGCTGCGCCGGATCGGACTCTTCCTCCTCCAGCAGATCGCCCTCGAGCGAGCGAACCTCCACGTCGAAGTGGAACCGATCGGCGACCAGCTTGGCCGCGGTCGGATCGAGCACCTCGTTGACGGTGGCCATGACCCCCAGCTCGACCAGCGCCTTGATCACCTCGGTCGACTTGCGGCGCATCGCAGCCGCCAGCTCCCCGACCGTGACCGACTCCGGCAGCTTGATCAGCTCGCGCTTGATCTCCTGCGGCGGCTCGGGCGGCGGCGGGAGAGGCCGGGAGGGGGCGGTGGGCGTGACGGTGGCCGCCGCGGCTGCGACGGCGGCTGCGGCCGCGGCCGGACGGACGGGCTGCGGCGGAGCCGCCGGTCGGGACGGCGCCGGAGGCGCAGCCGGGCGAGGAGCCGCGGCAGGCGGCACCGCGGGACGGGCCGGCGGCGGGGGCGGCGCCATCGGGCGCTTCTGCACCGGCGGCGCGGGACGCACCTCGACCGGCGGCGCGGGAGCGGCCGCGGCCGGACGCATCGGCGTCGGCGGCGGCACCGCCGGCGCGGCGGGCTTGGGCGGTGCGGCGGGAGCCGCCGGGGCCGGAGCCACCGTGGCGGCCGGAACGATCGGCGGCGCGGGAGCGATCTCGGGTGGCGCCGGAGGCGGAACTGCGGCGGGCGCGGGACGGAAGATCGTCGCCGCGGGCTTGACCAGCTCGGGAGTCGGCGGCGGGGTCAGCTCGACGACCGCGGGCGCTTCCTCACCCACCTTGGCGGCGGCCTTCTTGCCGCGGCCGGGAGCCCCGGCGGGCTTCTTCTTCGGCGCCGCGACCGCCTCTCCCTCCGCCGGCTTCGGCTTGGGGGCGCGCTTGGGCTTCGCCTCCGCGGGCAGCTCGCGACCGCGGCCGAGCTTGACCCGCAGCTCGTTGGCGGTCGCGGCGAGCAGCGGGCTCATGGCCCGCATGCCCTTGTGGCCCATGCCCTCGAGCGCCACGATCAGATCCTTGCTGGTGACGCCCAGCTCCTTCGCCAGGTCGATGACCTTTACCCGTCCCGCCACGCGCGATTACCTCCCCTTCCAGCTCGCCAGAATAGCCACCGGACTCTCCTGAGGCGGCCGGCTCGGCTTCTTGAACGCGTGCCCGAGCCGCCCCGCCTGCAGCGCCTTCTCCACACACTCGACGGCGGCGCAGATGTACGCGCCCCGCCCCGCCGCCCTGCCCTGATTATCCACCCGCACGTCCCCGCCCTCGCCCCGCACCAGCCGGATCAGATCCGCCTGCGGCCGCACCGTCCGGCACGCGATGCAGGTCCGCTCCGGCCGACCGCCTCGGCCGCTCAGCGCTCGAGAGGGCTCGGCTCGACCTCCGACCCCCCATCGCCGTCGGCCGCCGTGGAAGGCTCCGCGGCCGTCGGGGCCGGATGCTCCGCGACCCACGCGGCCGCGGCGGCCAGGATCGAGGACGCCTTCGTCTCGCCCACGCCGGGAAGCGCCTGCAGCGCGGGCAGCCCCGCGGCCACGATGCGGGCCGGCGAGTGGAGCCCCGCCTCGATCAGCTTCTCCACCAGCTGCGTTCCGACCCCCGGCAGCTCGACGAGGTGCTCGCGGCCCTCGGCGCGCTCTTCCTCGTCGCGCCGCCGCTCCTCCTCGACCTCGCCCTCGCTCTTGATGTCGACGCGGAAGCCGGTGAGCTTCGCGGCGAGACGGGCGTTCTGGCCCTTCTTGCCGATGGCCAGCGAGAGCTGGTTGTCGGGCACGACCACCAGCACCGAGCGCAGGTCGTCGCCCTCCTCACCCTCCGGCCGCTGCTCCACCGTGACCGAGGAGACCTTCGCCGGCGACAGGGCCCGCGCCACGAAGACCGCCGGATCGGGCGACCACTCGACGATGTCGATCTTCTCGCCCCGCAGCTCGCGGCTGATGACCTGGATGCGCGTGCCGCGCAGCCCCACGCACGCCCCGATCGGATCCACGTCGCGCTTGGTCGAGGAGACCGCCACCTTGGCCCGCTCCCCCGGCTCGCGGGCCGCGGCCTTGACCAGCACGATGCCCTCCGCGATCTCGGGGATCTCGGTCTCGAACAGCCGCACCAGGAATCCCGGGTGGGTGCGCGAGAGCAGGATCTGCGGCCCCTTGGCCGTCTTCTTGACCTCGAGCATGTAGGCCCGCAGCCGATCGCCCGGATTGTAGCGCTCGCCCGGCAGCTGCTCGCGCTCGGTGATCACCGCCTCCGCCTTGCCGAGCTCGACGATCACGTTCCGCTTCTCGATGCGGTGCACCGCGCCGCGGACGATCTTGCCTTCCCGGTCGATGAACTCGGCGTAGACCGCGTCGCGCTCGGCGTCCCGCACCCGCTGCAGGATCACCTGCTTGGCGGTCTGGGCCGCGATGCGCCCGAACTCCTGGGGCGCGAGCTCCTGCTCGATCTCGTCCTCGAGCTGGGCATCCGCGTTGAGCCGCCGCGCCTCCGGCAGCGTGATCTCGAGCTTCGGGTCGGTCACCGCGGCCACCACCTTCTTGCGGGCGAAGACGCGCAGGGTGCCGGTCTGGCGGTCGATCTGCATCCGCACGTTGTCGGCCGCGCCCATCGTCTTCTTGGACGCGGACAGCAGGGCAGACTCCAGCGCCTCGAAGAGGACCTCTTTCCCGATCCCCTTCTCGCGCCCGATCTGCTCGACTACGTAGATGAGATCTTTGTTCATCATCACTTGGTCCGCCCGAACGCCTGCAGCTGCAGGCGCGCCTTCGTCACCAGCCGGCGTGGTACCTCACGCCGCGTTCCCGCTTCCTCCTCCAGCATCAGCGCGGTCGGCGACACCTCCAGCAGCCGGCCCGCGAACTCGGTCCGCCCGTCCAGCGGCTCCCCGACCCAGCAATGCACGTCGCGGCCGATGGCCCAGCGGAGCTCCCGATCCTTCTTCAGCACCCGATCGAGTCCCGGCGAGGACACCTCGAGATCATACGCGGGCTCGATCAAGCCGGATACGTCCAGTACGTCGCCGGCCTCCCGGCTGAACGACTGGCAATCCTGGATGCCCACGCCACCGGGCTTGTCCACGAAGAACCGCAGCACCCACCGACGGCCCTCACGGTGCCACTCGGTGTCCACGAGGTCCAGGCCTCTCGAGGCGAGCACCGGCGCCAC
>DATFAJ010000625.1:0-2216 GCA_035254745.1 Candidatus Methylomirabilota bacterium
CGTCGTCAGCGACGTGCGCCGCACGCTCGAGTTCTACGCGCGGCTGGGGCTCACGATCGCGTGGGAGGCGCGGCCCGGGCGGCCGGACATGCCCACGATCCGGATCAACGACGCGCAGAAGATCAACGTCCACGCGAGCGAGTGGCCGGGGCGGGCCGGGTATCTGGGCGCGGGCCGGCCGGCCGTCGGCGGGGCCGACTTCTGCCTCGAATGGGCCGGGACGGTCGAGGAGGTCCTGGGCCTCCTGCACCGTAGCGGGGTGACGCCCGAGGTGGGGCCGTCCACGCGGACGTGCGCACGTGGCCCTTCCACCAGCGTCTATTTCCGGGATCCCGACGACAACCTCGTGGAGCTCACCGTCTACCCGCGGGCGTAGGGTGAAGTGCCGGGCAAGTCGTTGTTTTCTTGACGATGCAAGCTGATAGTGTAGGATGCGGGTCTGGCTTGAAGCAGGCCTGGGATGCCTTTGGGACAACCCGTGGGAGCGTCACTCCCCGTATGAGGACCGAGCGGCCATGAAGGTGGACATCGAAGAGCTTGGCGCCTGCAAGCGGCGGCTGCAGGTCGAGGAAACCCCCGAGGTGGTGACGAAGGCCTGGGAGCAGGCCTTCGGCCGCGTGCAGCGCGAGGCCAAGCTGCCCGGCTTCCGCAAGGGCAAGGTCCCGCGCAGCATGATCAAGCTCCACTTCGCCGACGACGTGCGGCAGGAAGTGGCGCGCCGGCTGATCCCCGACGTCTACCGCCAGGCCCTCGCCGAGACCCGCATCGAGCCGGTGGAGGAGCCCGACCTGCAGGAGGTCACCCTCGAGGAGAACGCGGCGCTCAAGTTCGCCGCGGTCGTCGAGGTGAAGCCGGCCATCACCCTCGGGGCCTACACCGGGCTCAAGATCGAGCACACCCCCAAGGCCTTCGCGGAGAGCGAGGTGGACGAGGCCCTCACCGCGCTGCAGGAGCAGCACGCGGAGTACCGCGCGGTGGAGCGCGCGGCGGACCCGGGCGATCTCGTGATCGTCGACTACACCCTGACCCCCGAGGGGATGGAGCCGCGCTCCGAGACCGGCTACGGCTTCGTGATCGGCACCGGCGGCGTGCTGCCCGAGATGGAGGAGGCGGTGGTCGGCCTCGCCGCGGGCGGCTCGCGGCAGACCCGCGTGCGGTTCGGCGACGACCACCGCAACGAGGCCCTGCGGGGCAAGTCGGCCGAGGCGTCGGTGACCGTCTCGGAGGTGAAGGAGAAGGTGCTGCCGGCGCTCGACGACGACTTCGCCAAGAGCGTGGGCGGCACCTTCGAGACGCTCGACGCGCTGCGAGACGAGGTCCGCAAGGGGCTGCAGGCCCGTCGGGAGGCCGACAACCGGCGCGCGCTGGAGAACGCGGTCCTCGACACGGTTCTGGCCGGCCACACCTTCGAGGTGCCGGAGGCCCTGGTGCTGCGACAGGTCGGGCACCAGATCGAGCACGCGCGGGAGCACATGCGGCGGCAGGGGCTCGATCCCGAGCGGGTGCCGTGGGACTACAAGAAGCTGCTCGAGGACCTGCGGCCGGGCGCGGAGAAGGCGGTCAAGCGGGCGCTCCTCATCGAGGCCATCGCGGACAAGGAAGGCCTCCAGCCCGTCGACGCCGACGTGGACGCCGAGGTGGAGCGGATCGCCCAGGCCAGCCAGCGGCCGGCCCCGGCGGTCCGGCGGATGCTCGAGCAGAGCGGCGACCTGGAGGGCATCCGCCACACGCTTGGCGAGCGGAAGACGGTCGATTTCCTGATCGAAAAGAATCCGGTAAACAGCGCCTGAGGTACACTACCAGCATGGCAAGGAGGCGCCCGATGGGCTTGGTCCCGATGGTGGTCGAGCAGACTCCGCGCGGCGAGCGCGCGTTCGATATATTCTCGCGGCTCCTCAAGGAGCGGATCATCTTCCTCCCGACGTATATCGAGGACGAGATCGCGAACCTGGTCATCGCCCAGATGCTGTTCCTGGAGGCGGAGGATCCGGACAAGGACATCCACCTCTATATCAACTCGCCGGGGGGCTCGGTCACCGCGGGCATGGCGATCTACGACACCATGCAGTACGTGAAGCCGGCCATCTCCACCATCTGCATGGGCCAGGCGGCCTCGATGGGTGCGCTGCTGCTGTGTGCCGGCACCAAGGGCAAGCGTTTCGCGCTGCCGCACGCCCGCATCATGATCCACCAGCCGCTCGGCGGCGTGCAGGGGC
>DATFAJ010000626.1:0-9146 GCA_035254745.1 Candidatus Methylomirabilota bacterium
GCGCGCTCGGGCGGCCGGCCACGGGGGTCGCGGCCGTGGTTGCCCTCGGTCTCCTGCTGATCACGCTGCCCGTGCCCGCCGCGGGCCCGCTTGCTCACCGGGAGGTCCTGCCCGACGGCGCGGTCCTGCTCGTGGCCGAGCGGCCGGCGATCCCGATCGTGGTGGTGCGGGTATCGGTGCCGGGGGGCGCGGTGCGAGATCCCGCCGACGGCCTCGGGCTCGCGAACCTGACCGCCGAGCTGCTCACGCGGGGTACCGCGCGCCGCTCGGGCCCCGAGCTCGACCGGGCCATCGAGTTCGTGGGAGGCAGCCTCGAGGCCGACGCCGGCCGGGACGGTGCCACGATCTCGCTCTCGGTGCTCAAGAAGGACCTGCCGCTCGGGCTCGATCTGCTCGCCGAGGTGCTGCTCCAGCCCGCGTTCCCGCCCGACGAGCTCGTGCGCAAGGTCGCCGACATCCAGGCGGCCCTGCGCCGGTCGGAGCAGAGCCCGGAGACGGTGGCCGGGCGGACCCTCGGGCCCCTGGTCTTCCCGGGCCATCCCTACGGCCAGCCCGCCGCCGGCACCGTCGAGTCGGTCGGCAAGCTGACCCGCGAGCAGGTGGTGGCCTTCCACCGGCTCCACTACCGGCCGGACGGCGCCAACATCGTGGTGGTGGGTGACGTGACGGTGGCCGAGATCCGGCCCGCGCTGCTGCAGCGCCTCTCGGGCTGGACCGCGCCGGCCACCGCGCTGGCGCCGATCCCGCGCCCGACCGCGACGGTCGCCGCGAGCAGCCGCCGGATCAGCCGCGACCTGAGCCAGACCACGGTGCTGCTCGGGCGCCCGTCGATCGGCCAGGACGACCCGGACTACTTCCCGCTCGCGGTCGCGACCTACGTGTTGGGCGGCGGCTCGGCCTCCCGCCTCTACACGCGGGTGCGCGAGGAGAAGGGCCTCGCCTACTCGGTCTTTGCCGCCGCGCAGCCGGGCCGGTACGGCGCCTCGTACCTGGTCTCGCTGCAGACCCGCACCGACGGGGTCACCGAGGCGGTGCGGCTGGTGCAAGAGGAGATGGCCCGCATGGCCCGGGAGCCGGTCTCCGCGGCAGAGCTCGACCTGGCCAAGTCGTACCTGATCGGGAGCTTCCCGCTGAGGCTCGATACGTCCGGCAAGCTGGCCCGCTTCCTCGAGGGCGTGGAGGAGCTGGGCCTGGGGCTCGACTACCCGGAGCGCTACAAGGAGCGTATCGCCCGCGTCACCGCCGCGGAGGCGCAGCGCGTGGCCGCGAAGTACCTCGACCCGGCCACCTTCAGCTCGGTGATGGTCGGGAAGTAGCCCGCGACCTCACCACCACCAGCCGTACGGCGACAGGCGGCTGTGCGGCCCGAAGTAGTAGGGGTCGTAGTAGGGGCCGTACGGCCACCCGAACCAGGGGTAGTACGATCCGTACTGCGCCATCTCCTGCGCCCAGAGCCGGATGCGCTCGACCGCGATTACCGGGTAGCGATACGGCAGCTCGCCCACCTTGCGCTCCTCCTCGCCGCTCACCGTGCCGATGACCGTGATCCGCCGGCCCGGCGCGTAGACCGCGGGGTCGAGGAAGTCGGGCGAGCGGAGCAGGAGGCGGCCGGGGGAGCGATCGCTTTGCTCCGGGGAATCGTCGTCCCGGAGCCGGCGGGCCAGGAGCTCGATCTCGGTCTGGCCGGGCTTGGGCTGGGTCGAGAGGATCTCGCCCCCGACGATCACGCGCGCACCCTTGTAGGGGGCCGGGTCGCGGCGCAGGTCCCCGGCCGTGACCGCGGTGTCGACGGTGCGCATCACCTCGCGGGGGAACGCGGAGGCGCAGCCGCCCAGGAGCACCGCGAGGGCGACCCCGAGCCAGCGCGTCCCGAGCCGGCGCATGTGCTCACGATACCCTCGCGTCCGGAGCCCCGCAACCGCTGTGCTACAATGCGCAGCACATGAGGCGGGCTCGCTCATGCCGGTGGTGGTGCGCGACGCTGGCCGCCGCCCTGTCGCTCACGTGGGTTCCTCCTCTCGACGCTCTGCTGTTCACCCTCACGCCCCGGGAGCGCGACGAGGCCGTGCGGGTGGGACGGCGCAGCGTGACCGACGAGAACTGGGGCGGCGAGTGGCGGGTCGACGCGGGCGCGGGGCAGCTCGTCACCGTGATGACCCCGTTCCATCGGCTGGCCCTGGCCGCCCGCAACTCGGCGTTCCAGGATCGAGAGCTCAAGCCGCGCGACGTGGAGTCCGCGCTGAAGGACCAGGAGGGCAAGCTCGTGTTCTGGGCGACGCTGCGGGGCGGGCGCGTGGATTTCGCGCGCCACTACGCACCGACCCTCCTCGCCCGCCAGCAGGAGATCAAGGCCTCCTTCGCGCAGAACGAGCGCACCGCGCTCCGCGGCGACGACGGGCAGTACACCGCGCGCTGCCTCTACGTGTTCCCGGCCGCGGGGGTCGATCCCCGGTCCACCGTGACGCTGGTGGTACGGGACGTGGAGGATCAGGCGGTCGCCAAGTTCACGGTCGACCTCTCCCGGATGCGCTGATGGTGACCGCGGAGCGGTTCGCCCAGGGCCTGACGATTCCGGAGTACGTGGCGCAGATGCACACCAACCAGGACGCGTTCGCCCGGCTCCTCGCCGAGGCCCCGGTGCGCCCCGAGGACCGCGACGCCCTCTGCGCGCTCGAGCGCAAGATCAAGATCCTGGTGATCACCGAGGACTGGTGCCCGGACTCACTCCGGACCATCCCGGTGATGGCGCGGCTGGTGGACGGGCTGCCCCACGTGGAGATGCGCGTGTTCCTGCGGGACGACAACCCCGACGTGATGGACCAGTACCTCAAGCGCGGTCAGTTCCGCGCGATCCCGGTGTTCGCGGTCTTCGACGAGGAGATGAACGAGGTCGGTCGGATGATCGAGGCGAAGATGAACGTGGTCGGCCAGCTCCGCACCCTGCTCCAGGTCTGAGGAGGACCCAACATGAAGGCGATTCGCGTCCACGCTCCGGGCGGTCCCGAGAGCATGAAGCTGGAGGACATCGCGGCCCCGGCGCCCGCCGCCGGCCAGGCCCAGGTCAAGCTCGAGGCCTGCGGCGTCAACTACATCGACGTGTACTTCCGCACCGGAGCCTACAAGGCGCCGCTGCCGCTCACGCCCGGCATGGAGGGCGCCGGCACCGTGACCGCGGTGGGCCCGGGCGTGTCCGACGTGAAGGTCGGCGACCGGGTCGCGTGGACCGGAGTGATCGGCTCCTACGCCCAGAGCATCGTGGTCCCGACCGATCGGCTGGTGGCGCTGCCCGCCCAGCTCTCCTTCAAGGACGGGGCGGCCGCGATGCTGCAGGGCCTCACCGCCCACTACCTGGTCACCTCGACCTGGCCGCTCAAGAAGGGCGAGACCGCGCTGGTGCAGGCGGCGGCGGGCGGGATGGGCCTGCTGCTCTGCCAGATGGCCAAGATGCGCGGCGCCTCCGTGATCGGTACCGTCTCCACCGAGGAGAAGGCCGCGCTCGCGAAGGCGGCGGGGGCCGACCACGTGATCCTCTACACCAAGCAGGACTTCGAGCCCGAGGTCAAGCGCATCACCGGCGGGCGCGGCGTGGACGTGGTCTACGACGGCGTGGGCGCGAGCACGTTCGACAAGGGTCTCAACTGCCTGCGTCCGCGCGGGCTCATGGCGCTGTTCGGGGCCGCGAGCGGCCCGGTGGGCCCGCTCGATCTCCAGCGGCTGAACGCGGGCGGCTCGCTCTTCGTGACGCGGCCGAGCCTGAACCACCACATCGCCACCCGCGCCGAGCTGGTGGAGCGGTCGACCGAGCTGCTCGGCTGGATCCGCGACGGCAAGGTCAAGCTCCGGGTGGAGCACCAGTTCCCGCTCGAGCAGGCCGCCGAGGCGCACCGGCAGCTCGAGGGCCGCAAGACCACGGGCAAGATCCTCCTCATTCCATGACCCCCGGGTCGCGCTCGGGGCGCGCGGCTCGCCCTCCCGGGGGCCGCGCGGCCCGGGCGGGCTGACCGCGCGACGCGCCCGTCATGATCAAGTGGCTGCTGATCGGCCTGATCGCCCTCGGAGTGCTGGTGGTGGGGGCGCTGCTCGCGGTGCCCCTGCTGCTCGACAGCCCGGCCATGCAGGCCTACGTCCAGCAGACGGCCAGCCACGCCCTGGGCCGTCCGGTGAAGTTCGGCGGGCTCTCGATCTCGGCGCTGCCCCTGCCGAGCGTGCGCCTGCGCCAGCTGCAGGTGGCCGAGGATCCCGCCTTCGGACCCGGCCCCTTCGTGACCGTCGCCGAGGGGCGGCTGCGCATCCGGCTCCGGCCGCTGCTGCAGGGCCGGGTGGAGCTGGCCGACCTCACGCTCGACCAGCCCCGCATCCACGTGGTGGAGGATGCGGCCGGCCACCTCAACGTGGCCACGCTCGGACCGTCGGGCCCGCCCGCCACCGGCGGGCCGCCCCGCATGGGCGGCGGACGGTCCGGCGGCACCGGGGCCGGCGCGGTCCTGCTCTCGCGGGTGCGCATCACCAACGGGACGGTCGAGTACGAGAAGGCGGAGGGCGGGGGAAAGAAGGCGGCGCCGCTCACCCTCGACGGCATCAACGTCACGCTGACCCAGGCGGGGCTCGGCGAGCCCCTGCGGGTGACGGGCGAGGCGAAGGGGCCCGGCGGGCTCAAGCTCACGATCGCGGAGGGCAGCGCGAGCCTCGCGCCCGGCCGCCCGGTCACCGAGGCACAGCTGAAGGCCACGGTGGACGTGGACGGCCGCGACGTGCAGCCCGTGGTGGCCGCCCTCGTCCCGGCGCCGGCGGTCTCGGGGCCGATCAAGGGCCGGGTCCAGGTTGCCGGGACGGCGGCCCGGCTGACCGCCACCGGCGCGGTGGCCTTCGAGCGGCTCACGCTGACGCAGCACCAGCCGCACTGCGCGGATCCCAAGCCGCGCGCGCTGACGCTCGACGACGTGCGGGTACCGCTGGTGTTCGCGCCCCCGCAGCTGGAGAGCCAGACGGTGCAGGGCAAGGTGGCGAAGGGGACCGTGGCGTTCCGGCTGCTGGTCGCGCTGGGGCCGCCCCGCGTCGCCACCCTGCGGGACATCCAGGTCAAGGGCGTGCAGCTCGAGCCGATCCTCGTGGACTACCTGTGCCAGCGCAACGCGGTCACCGGCCCGCTCGAGCTGACCGGCGAGGCGAGCGTGCGGCTGCCGGAGGCGCTGCCGTCGATGAGCGGCTCGGGCCGCCTCGCGATCGGGGCGGGCCGCGTGGTGGGCCCGGATCTGCTGGACGCGGTGAGCCAGGCGCTCGCCCTCACCGACCTCGTGTCGGCCACCCTCGCGCCGGGCGCGCGGGGGCGGCCGGCGAGCGGGTCGCCGCTCAACTTCGACTCGATCACCGCCTCCTACACGATCACCAACGGGGTGGCGCGCACCGACGACCTCGTCTACGTCGCGCGCGACGTCCGGGTGACCGGGGCCGGGACCTACGGCCTCGTGGACGGCCGGACCGCGATGGACGTCACGGTGACCCAGGGCACGAACCGGGTGAAGGCCCGGGTGGCGGGCGGCCCGGGCGCGCTCTCCATCGTGCCCACCGACGTGCGGCTCAAGGAGCCGAAGGACCTCAGGAAGGCGCTCGACCGGCTGCTGCGCTGAAGCGCGCGCCGCCGAGCTTGCCCGCCTCCACGAGCCCCACGAAGAAGGCGTAGAGCTGGTTGTACTCCTCGTAGCGCGCCGGCCCGAGCCGCGCCACCGTCCGCTCCCGCAGGCCCCGATACATCCGCAGGCGCTCCTGCAGGATGCCGATCCACTCCGGGGACAGGTCCTCGGCGACGATGCCGTCGAAGCCGGCGCGGGCCAGCAGTCCGCGGTAGCCGTCGATGCCCTGCAGGCTCACCGCGGCCATCCACTCGAAGAGCCGGCGGCGCTCGTTGTCCTCGAGGCGCGGGCGCGCGATCCAGTCGGTGAACGCGAGCCGGGCCCCGGGCCTGAGCACGCGCGCGCACTCGGTCAGCACCGCCGCCTTGTTCGGCACGTGCAGCAGACCCTCCTGGCTGACCGCCGCGTCGAAGGCGCGCGTCCGGAACGGGAGCGCCTGCGCGTCGCCGCGGACGTGGCGGACCAGGGGGCCGAGTCGCACCAGCGCGGTGAGGCGCGCGCCCGCGGCGCAGCGTGAGTGGGTGAGGTCCACGCCGGTCACCCGTGCGCCGAAGCGATAGGCGAGGACGCGTGCCGGCCCGCCGAGGCCCGCGCAGACGTCGAGCACCGCCATCCCGGGACCGATCCCGGCCCGGCGCGCGAGCGCCTCGACCGCCGGCAGGCCGCCGTAGTGATCCTGGTCCCACTGCCATAGGTCCTCGGGGCGGAGCGGGCCGAGCCCGGCCGCGCGGTCGCGTGCGGCCTCCAGCACCTGCGTCTCGTTGATCGGATGCCGGTCGTAGAAGTCGACGACGTCGGGAGCAGGCTCGCGCACGACCGGCAGTGTAGGGGAGGGCTGCCTTGAAGTCACGGGGGGCGTGTGGTAGAACGGGTCCGTTTCCATCCGCCACCAAGGAGAACCGGACCACCATGACGGACGCCGCGGTCAATCCCCTGAAGGCCGGCCTCGAGGACGTCGTCGTCTCTCCGTCGGAGATCTGCTTCATCGATGGCCACAAGGGACGGCTGATCTACCGGGGCTTCGACGTCGACGATCTGGTGGCGCAGTCCACCTTCGAGGAGGTCACCTTCCTCCTGTGGCAGGGCCGGCTGCCGTCGCGCAAGGAACTGGACGCGCACCTGAAGGCGCTCGCGTCGACCGCGAACCGGAAGCTCCCCCCGAAGCTGATCGCGATGCTCAAGACGCTCCCCAAGAAGACGACCCCGATGGAGGTGATCCGGACCGGCGTCTCCGCACTCTCCGCCTTCGATCCGGACGCGGCCGACAACGGGCGGGAGGCGACCCTCCGCAAGTCCCTGCGCCTGACCGCGCAGCTGCCGACCCTGGTGGCGGCCTGGGAGCGGATCCGACGCGGCAAGGCCCCGGTGGCCCCGAACCCGCGACTGAACCTGGCCGGCAACTTCCTCTACATGATGAGCGGGAAGAAGCCGACCCCGCTCGCCACCAAGACCTTCGACATCGCCCTGATCCTGCACGCGGACCACGAGTTCAACGCGTCCACGTTCGCGGCGCGCGTGACCGCCGCGACCCTGTCGGACGTGCACTCCGCGGTCGTCTCGGGCATCGGCGCGCTCAAGGGCCCGCTCCACGGCGGGGCGAACGAGCAGGTCATGCTGATGGTCGAGAAGATCAAGGACCCGGCCAAGGCCGACGCGTGGATCCACAAGGCGCTCACCGACAAAGCCCGCATCATGGGCTTCGGGCACCGGGTGTACCGCGTGGAGGACCCGCGGGCCAAGCACCTCAAGCGGCTGGCCCTCGAGCTCGGCCAGCAGGTGGGCGACACCAGCAAGGTGCAGATCCTCGACACGGTGGTGCGGGTGGTGGGCGCGGAGAAGCACATCTTCCCGAACGTCGATCTCTACTCGGGCGCGGCCTACGCGGCGATGGGCATCTCGACCGACCAGTTCACGCCGATCTTCGCGATGAGCCGCATCGCGGGCTGGACCGCGCACGTGCTCGAGCAGCACGGCAACAACCGCCTGATCCGGCCGCGCTCCGACTACACGGGAGCGATCGACCTCAAGTACGTCCCGCTCTCCGAGCGGTAGCCGGGCCGCGGCCGTCGCGGTCGCGGTGGCCGCCGGCTCCGCGCGCGTGAGCGGGCCGGCGCGGTAGGCCGATGGCCACGAGCCCGATCGGCGCGAGCCCGATCACCACGAGCCCAATCACCACGAGCCCAATCACCACTTCGGTAGTCCTGGTCGTCCACAACCAGCTCGCCCTCACCCGCGCCTGCCTCGAGAGCCTCCGGCCCACCACGCGCCCGTTCGAGCTGTGCGTGGTGGACAACGCCTCCTCCGACGGCACCGAGAGCTTCTTCCGGGGATGGACCGACCGCGCGCCACTCCGCTACCAGCGCAACCCCGAGAACGTCGGGCTCATCCGCGCCCTCAACCAGGGGGCCCGGCTCGCCGGGGGCGCCCGGCTCTGCTTCCTCCACAACGACACCGTCATGCGCGAGCCGCGCTGGCTCGAGCGCCTGGAGGCGGCAGTGGACGGGCCCGGGCGTGTGGGCCTGGCCGGGCTCTACGGGGTGAGGCGCCTGCGCCGCGACGGGCGCTACGTGGGCCGGACCATCGTCCACGCCCTCGAGGGGCAGGCGACGCTGCGCGCGCCGGTCACCGAGGTGGCCGCGGTGGACGGGGTGTGCCTCTTCCTCCCGCGTGCGATCCTCGACGCGGTGGGCGGCTTCGACGAGGGCTACGGCTTCTTCCACGGCTACGACCGCGACCTCTCGTTCGCGGTGCGCGAGGCGGGCTGGCGCTGCGCGGTGGTGGACGCGCCGTTCCTGCACCGGGGCGGGGGCACGCGCACCGGGGAAGGCGCGCCGGTGGCCGCGCCCGAGGACCTGGCCCAGCGCCGGGCCGCGCTGGCGCGCTTCGCCGGGAAGTGGCGTCACCGGCTGCCGTGCGACGTCCGGGGCGCGCCCGAGCGGCTGCGCGATTGGCTGGCGGGAGCGCGGGCGGTATCATGGCGCGCATGATTCCCTTCGCGAAGGGCCACGGGCTCGGCAACGACTACATCGTCATCAACGCGGTCGACCTGCCGGCGGCCCTCACGCCGGCGCAGGTCACGCGCATCTGCGACCGGAACTGGGGCGTGGGCTCGGACGGCATCCTGCTGCTGACGCCGCCGTGGGGCGGGGCGGACTTCGGGCTGCGCATCCTGAATCCGGACGGGAGCGAGGCCGAGAAGTCGGGCAACGGGCTCCGGATCTTCGCCAAGTACCTCCACGACCACGGGCACGCGAAGAAGCCCACCTTCACGGTCGCGACCAAGGGCGGCCGGGTCGAGTGCACGTGCCACGTGGTCGACGGGCGGATGAACCTGGTCACGGTGGAGATGGGGCGGTGCACCTTCGTGGCGCCCGAGATCCCGATGAACGGACCGGAGCGCGAGGTCGTCAAGGTGCCGCTGCAGGTGGACGGGGAGACCTTGCTGATCACCGCGGTGTCGGTGGGCAACCCGCACTGCGTGATCTTCACGGAACGCCTGGACGAGGCGCTGGTGCG
>DATFAJ010000627.1:0-3053 GCA_035254745.1 Candidatus Methylomirabilota bacterium
CGGGAACGAACGATTCCGGCAGGAGCGCTTCCACGTCCGCCGAGATGACCGGGTCGACACGCTCGGCCGCCGGTTCGCCCTTCAAGTCTCTCACGGCCTCCGCGAGGAGCTTGCTGTAAAGATCGAATCCTACCGCCGCGATGTGGCCGTGCTGGGCGGCCCCCAGGAGGTTGCCGGTCCCCCGGATCTCGAGGTCGCGCATGGCCAGCCGGAGCCCCGCCCCCAGCTCGGTGGACTCCTCGATCACCCGCAGGCGCTTCTGGGCCGTCTCGTCGATCCGGCCGTCGGCGGGGACCAGGAGGTAGGCGTAGGCCTGCTGCCGCTCCCGGCCCACCCGCCCCCGGAGCTGGTAGAGCTGGGCCAGCCCGAACCGGTCGGCCCGGTTGATGATGATGGTGTTGGAGGCCGGGATGTCGAGACCGGACTCCACGATCGCGGTCGAGACCAGCACGTCGGCCTGGCCGTCCACGAACTTCACCATCACGCTCTCCAGCTCCCGCTCGGCCATCTGGCCGTGGCCCATCACCACCCGCGCCTCGGGGACCAGGGTCTGGATGAAGTGGGTCATGGAGGCGAGCGACTGGATCCGGTTGTGGACGAAGAAGACCTGGCCGCCCCGGTTCAGCTCCCGCTCGATCGCCTCGCGGATCACGGTGCGGTTGAACGCGGTCACCGCCGTCTCCACCGGCAGGCGGTCGAGCGGCGGCGTCTCGATCACCGAGAGGTCCCGCACCCCGGACAGCGCCATGTGGAGCGTGCGCGGGATCGGGGTCGCGGTCAGGGTGAGCACGTCGACCGAGGTGCGCAGCTGCTTGAGCCGCTCCTTGTGGGTGACCCCGAAGCGATGCTCCTCGTCCACCACGAGCAGGCCGAGGTCCTTGAACTGCACGTCCTTGGAGAGGAGGCGGTGGGTGCCCACCACCACGTCGACCGCGCCGGAGGCGAGCCCGGCCACCACCGCCTTCTGCTCCTTCGGGCTCCGGAAGCGCGACAGCAGCTCGACCCGGGCCGGGAACGGCGCGAAGCGCTCGACGAAGGTGTTGTAGTGCTGCTGGGCCAGCACGGTGGTCGGCACCAGCACCGCCACCTGTCGCCCGTCCGCCACCGCGCGGAACGCCGCGCGCAGCGCCACCTCGGTCTTGCCGTAACCCACGTCGCCCGCGACCAGGCGATCCATCGGCCGCGCCCCGAGCATGTCCGCCTTGACCTCCTCGATGGCCCGCATCTGGTCGGGCGTCTCCTCGAAGCGGAACGAGGCCTCGAACTCGCCCTGCCAGGGGGTGTCGTCGGGGAAGTGCGGGCGCTCCGTCACCGACCGCGCCGCGTAGAGCTTGAGCAGCTCCTCGGCCATCTCGCGCAGGGCGGCCCGGACCGATTCCTTGAGCCGCTGCCACGCGCCCCCGCCCAGCCGATCCAGCCGGGCCGCTCCTTCCGGCGCGCCCATGTACTTGGAGATCAGATCGAGCCGCTCCACCGGCAGGTAGAGCCGGCCGCCCTCGGCGTACTCCAGGAGCAGGAAGTCCGCGTCGTGCCCCTCGGTCGAGAGCGTGCGGAGGCCGTGGTAGCGCGCGATGCCGTGCTGCTCGTGCACCACCAGGTCGTTCGGGGCGAGGTCGTTGAACGAGGCGATGGCCGCGCCGCGCTGGAAGAGGGGTCGCCGCAGCCGCCGGCGCTGGGCGCCGAAGATCTCCTCCTCGCAGAGCACGACGAGGCCGAGCGCGGGGATCTGAAATCCGGCCGAGCACTCGCCCACCAGCACGCCGAGGCCCTCGGAGCTCCAGAGGGTCGCCTCGGGCCACGCCTCGAGCTCGTGCTCGGCCAGCATCTGACGCAGGCGGTCGCGCTGTCGCTCGTCGTCCACCACCAAGCGCACCGTGAACCCCTCGCCGCGCCAGTCGCGGATCTCGGACGCGAGGGTCTTGAACTGGCCGCGGAAGCCGCCCACCGAGCGCGCCCCCATCGAGACGCGGGGCACCGCGCCGTCGCCGCGCTGGAGCAGCGGCAGCTCGAGGCGCTGGAAGCGCCCGAGCAGGGTCGCGAGCGGCGCGGCGGAGGGCGCGTCGTCGGGCGGCGCCTCCAGCAGCGCGGGGTCCTCGAGCACGATCACGGTCTCGGCGGGCAGATAGTCGAGCAGGGTGACCGGCGTCGCGTCGCGGGAGCCGATCGGCAGCACGGTCAGCTCCCGGAGCGGGCCGATCGAGCGCTGCGACGTGGGATCGAAGAGGCGCAGTGACTCCACCTCGTCGCCGAAGAACTCGGCGCGCACCGGCTGGGCGTGCGTGGGGGAGAAGATGTCGACGATGCCGCCGCGCAGGCTCCACTGTCCCACCTCGAGCACCGTCTCCACCCGCTCGTAGCCGGCCGCCTCGAGGAGCGTGAGCAGGATCTCCCGGTCGCTGCCCTCGCCCACCGTCAGGGTGAACGTGCGTCGCTTGAACGACTCGGGCGGCGGCACCGGGATCGACAGCCCGGACGGGGTCGCCACGATGGCCACCGCGTCGCCGTCCAGCAGTCGCCGGCAGCAGAGCGCGCGCTCGGCGTCCGGCTCCCGGTGACGGCCCCCGCGCCAGGAGGCCCCCGTGCCGGATGGGAACTCGAGGACGCGCCCCTCGCCGACCGGCGCCGAGGCCGGGCCGCCCGAGAGCGTGGCGAGGAAGAACGCGGTGTCCTGGGCGGCCTGGTGCCGCTGGACCGGTCCGGGAGTGAGGACCAGGAGCGGCCGGCCGGTCCGCTGCAGCAGCCCGGCGGTGGCCAGGGCGCGGGACGAGCCCCAGAGGCCGTCGGCACGCAGGCAAGGGACTCCCTTGGAAAGGGCCGTCAGCACCTCGTCGAAGGCGGCCCAACGGGACAGGACAGACTCGGCGGACACGGTCATCTCACGCGACGACGGACCAGAGGTACCACCGGGGGCGCGCGGCGTCAACGCCGCGGGGCCCTCAGCGCGACCCTTGGGCGAGATAGAAGGACAGGGTCTCGAGCTCGATGGCCAGGTCCACGTTCTTCAGGCGGACGTCCCGCCCCGCCTTGATGCGCCCCGGCGCGAAGTTGAGGAT
>DATFAJ010000628.1:0-2492 GCA_035254745.1 Candidatus Methylomirabilota bacterium
ACGATGGTGCCCTCGCTGATTCGACCCTCCGAAGGCCCACTGGGCGGGTATCCCGATGACGCCGGGGATGGAGCCTGCCGACGTCACTTCTGGTGCTCGATCAAGGAGCGCGAGGTCGAGGTCGAGTTCCTGACCGTGCCGCGCCGGCTGCTGGGACCGCGGATCGTCGGCGTGAAGAGCTGCACGGCGTTCGAGGCTCCCGCCGCCGTCGCCTGTGACCGGGCCTGCGTCGACGGCCGATTCCGCAGCCAGTGGCCGGACTCGCTGCGAGTCGGGACCCGGCCGGCGACCTCCCTGCCGTAGGCCGGCGGCCCGAGCCTAGTCCTTCGGCAGCCCGAGGACCCGCTCGGCGAGGATGTTGCGCATGACCTCCGACGTCCCGCCCTGGATCGTGTTGCCCCGGGAGCGGAGGGCGCGGTACTGCCAGCGCCCGTCGTCCACCGTCCACTCGCTGCCCTCCCCGAGCGCGGCGTAGGCGCCCTGCAGCTCGAGCCCGAGCTCGGCGACCTTCTGCCACGTCTCGCTGAAGAAGAGCTTCGAGGCCGAGCCCGCCGGGCCCGCCGGCTCGCCCTTCACGAGCTGGGTGAGCACTCTCAGGTTGGCGCACCGGAGCGTCTCGGCGTCGATGTAGAGCTGGGCCAGCCGCTGCCGGACGAGGGGATCGCGCGCCGGCGGCGGGCCCGCGCGGGTGGGCCGCCGGGCCAGCTCGAGCAGCTCCGTCAGGCCCTGGCGCAGAATGAGCTGGCGGGTGAGCGTCCGCGGCCCGCGCTCGAACATGAGCGTGGTGATCGCCACCTCCCAGCCGCCGTGCTCGCGGCCCAGCACGTTGCCCTCCGGCACCTCCACGCCGTCCAGGAAGATCTCGCTGAACTCGCTGTCGCCGCTCATCTGGCGGAGCGGGCGCACCGTGAACCCGGGGCTCGCCATGTCCACCAGGAAGTAGGTCAGCCCGCGGTGCCGGGGCGCGGCCGGGTCGGTGCGGGCCAGCACCGTGCACCAGCTCGCGTAGTGCGCGAAGGAGGTCCACACCTTCTGCCCGGTGATCACGTAAGCGCTCCCCCGCCGCTCGGCGCGCGTCCCGAGCGCGGCCAGATCACTCCCCGCCCCGGGCTCCGAGAAGCCCTGACAGAAGATGTGGTCGGCAGACAGGATGCGGGGCAGGTGGAGACGCTTCTGCTCCTCCGTACCGTGCACCATGAGCGCAGGCCCGGCCATGTCGAGACCGATCGCGTTGGCGAGCTCGGGCGCCCGCGCCCGCGCCATCTCCTCGTAGAAGATGACCTGCTCCATGACGCTGCCCCCGCGGCCGCCGTAGGCCACCGGCCAGTGCAGCCCCACGTAGCCGGCCGCGTGAAGCCGTCGCTGCCAGTCGATCAGGGCCTGGGCCCGCGCCTCGCGGCCGAGCGCCTGGCGAGTCTTCTCCCAGTCCCGGGGGCAGTGTCGCTCGAGCCACGCGCGCAGCGCGTCCCGGAAGGCGACCTCCGCGGCGGACAGGTTGAAGTCCACGCCGGCGCCCTACCTCGCGACGCGGGCGGGACGATCGGCCGGCGGTCGAGTGCCGGCATGCCGATGGGCGCATTCCACCAGCGCGTCCACCGCCTCTTCCGTCGTGTCGAAGGCGCACGCGATCCGGACGATACCCTCGCGGGGGGCGCCGCGCCGGGAGAAGCTGTAGCCCTCGGCGACCAGCCCGTCCCACACCGGCTGCGGCAAGGCGACGAGGACGAGGTTGATCGCTGTGGCGCTCGGGAAGCGCACCCCGGGGATCTTGGCCAGCCCCTCCCGGACCCGCTGGGCCATCGCGTTGGCGTGGCGGGCGTTCCGGAGCCAGAGGTCGTTCTCGATGAAGGCCTCGAGCTGGACGGAGAGGAAGCGCATCTTCGAGTAGAGGTGCCCACCGCGCCGGCGGCGGTATCGCATGCTCTGGGCCAGCTCTCGGTTGAAGAACACCACCGCCTCCGCGGCGAGCGCCCCGTTCTTGGTGGCGCCGAACGAGAGCACGTCGACGCCCGCCTTCCAGGTGGCCTCGGCGGGGGTGCAGCCGAGGCGGGCGACCGCGTTGGCCAGGCGCGCGCCGTCCATGTGCACCCACATGTGCCGTGCGCGAGCGACGTCGGCGATGGCCCGCACCTCGCCGAGGGTATACACGGTGCTCGCCTCGGTGCCCTGGGTGATGCTGACCGCGCGCGGCGGCACCTCGGTGGCGGGGCGCGCCCCCGCCTCGTCGACCATGCGCGCAAGCTCCGCGACGACGATCTTGCCGTCCGCGCTCGGCACCGGGATCGTGCGCGCGTTTCCCCCCGACCAGAACTCGGGTCCGCCGCACTCGCTGCCGTGCAGGTGGGCGGCGTCGGACAGATAGATGGCCCCGTAGGGGGCGGCGACGATCGCGGCGCAGAGCCCGTTGGCCGCGGTCCCGGTTCCCACCGGATACACCTCGACGGCGGTCTCGAAGAGCGCCCCGAAGCGGGCCGCGAGGCCCTCGGTGACCG
>DATFAJ010000629.1:0-3793 GCA_035254745.1 Candidatus Methylomirabilota bacterium
ACGAGCGTGGCGGCGGGAGGGCTGGCCAGTTATGGCACGAGCTACTATCTGGTCGGCCAGCTGGCGGCCAATTACATCCACCGAGTGCTCTTGGGCACGAACCCGGCGGACCTGCCCGTCGAGCGGTCGGACCGGTTCGAGTTGGTCATCAACCTCAGAACCGCCAAGGCCCTCGGCCTGACGATCCCGCCGTCGCTTTTGCAGCAGGCGGATCAGGTCATCGAGTAAGCGATGTGGCTCCCCGACACCGTCGGGCGACCTCCTACTTCTACAGCAGCTCGGCGGGTGGTCGAGCTTGAGCATGGTGCAACGGTACGCCCATCTCCGCGAGGGGCGCGGGGCCGAGGCGATCCGGAAGATGCTGGCCAACCGCGAGCGGGCGCTGTCGCCCGCAGCAACCACACTCCGTGTGACGGGGCGGCCGCGAAGCTCGTGATCTTTCAAGCCGAACCTCGCCGCAGGCCGAAGCACGCAGTACAATTCGGGGACAAGCGGTCGGACGCGTATCGGAAGGAGGGGTGACTATGAGGGGGATGCGACGGGGTGGGATGGCGCTCCTGCTGGCGGGGGCGTTGCTGAGCGGCTGCAGCACGGCGCCGGTGACGCAGGAAGACCGAAACGAGCTGGTCCGGGAGGCGACCGACGCGCTGGCGCAGATGGTGGCGGCGGATCCCGGGGTGGACTCGCTGATCCGGAGGGGGTACGGCTATGCCCTGTTCCCCGAGGTCGTCAAGGGCGGGCTGGTCCTCGGCGGGGGATACGGCCGCGGGGTGGTGTACGAGCAAGGGCAGCACATCGGATACGCGAGCCTCGCGCAGGCGTCGTTCGGGCTCCAGATCGGCGGTCATAGCTACCGCGAGCTCATCGTGTTCGAGAGCAAGGCGGCCCTGGACCGCTTCCGGGAGAACCGGCTCGATTTCACGGCGGACGCCGAGGCGGTCCTCGCCGACGGAGGGGCCACCGCGAATGCCCAGTTCATCGACGGCATCGTGGTGGTGATCGCGCCGCGGTCGGGCGTGATGGCCCAGGCCGCCATCGGCGGGCAGCAGATCACCTACGTGCCGAAGTAGGCGCCTCCTTGTCAAAGCCCCGGCGGGGTGCTATCTCATCGGCATGATCCCGGTCATCGATCTCGGGCCGTATCTCGCGGCGCGCCCCCACGCGGCCGCCGCGACCGCGGCCGAGCTCGGGCGTGCCCTCGAGGTCGTCGGCTTCCTTGTCGTGGTGAACCACGGCGTGCCGCAGGCCCTGATCGACGACACGTTCGCCGAGGCCCGGCGCTTCCACGCGCAGCCGATGGAGGCCAAGCTGGCCCTGCGCATGAACGAGCACAACAACGGCTACATGATGCTCGGGCGCTACGCGGTGTGGACGTCGGACGTGAACGCCAACGACAAGCCCGATCTGAACGAGGCGTTCTTCGTCAAGCGCGAGCGCGGGCCCGACGACCCGCTCGTGCGCGCGCGCCGGCGCTTCGCGGGGCCCAACCGGTGGCCGGCGGACCTGCCCGGTTTTCGCGAGGCGGTGCTCGCCTACACCGACGCGGTGGACGAGCTGGGCCGGCGCCTCCTGCCCCTCTGCGCCATGGCCCTCGACCTGCCGCCGGACACCTTCGACCGCGCGTTCGCCGAGAGCCAGTTCAGCTTCCGGCTCACGCACTACCCGCCGGTGGCGGCCGAGTCGAACCAGTTCGGCATCGCGCCCCACACCGATGCCAACTTCATGACCTTCCTCGCCCAGAGCGACGTGCCCGGGCTCCAGGTGCGGATGCCGGACGGGAGCTGGGTGGACGTGCCGTACGTCCCCGGCTCCTTCGCGGTGAATTCGGGCGACATGATGCTGCGCTGGACGAACCACCGCTTCAAGTCGACGCCGCACCGCGCCCTGCCACCCGTGGGCCGTCCGCGCTACGCCATCCCCTACTTCCTGGGGCCGCATCTCGACACCGAGATCGCGTGCCTGCCGACCTGCCAGGGGCCGGGCAATCCCCCGCGCTATCCGCCCATCATGTACGCGGACTACCTCGACTGGTGGTACGACGCCAACTACAACGCCGCGCGCCAGCGCGACGTGGCCTGAGCGGCGCTCGGGCCGTGGCGGCCGCCCCCGCGGCGGCTTTACACCGGCGGCGATCTTCGCTAGGCTGACCGCGCGTCCGGGGCGCGGCCCCGGGGCCCACTCGACCCGCGTCATCATCTTCTGAGGAGCCGCGCCATGGCCGTCACGGACGCCCCGATCATCTCCGCCGACTCGCACATCACCGAGCCCCCCGACACGTACACCGCCCGGATCGACGCGCGCTTCCGCGACCGGGCCCCCCGCCTCGTGCACGACGCCAAGCGCGGCGATCTCTTCGTCATCGACGGGCTCGACAAGCCGATCCCGATGGGGCTCGTCGCCGCCGCCGGCAAGGCGGCGGAGGAGCTCACGATGTTCGGGGCCCGCTTCGAGGACCTGCACCGCGGCGGCTGGGACCCCGAGGCCCGGCTCGCGGACCAGGAGCGCGACGGGGTCAGCGCCGAGGTGATCTACCCCACCGTCGGCATGATGCTCTGCAACCATCCCGACTTCGACTACAAGCAGGCGTGCTTCGACGCCTACAACCTGTGGATCGCCGAGTACTGCGCCGCCCATCCCGACCGGCTCCTGGGCATCGGGCAGACCGCGATGCGCTCCGTGGAGGACGGCATCCGCGATCTCCGCCGCATCCGTGAGCTCGGCCTGCGCGGGGTCATGCTGCCGGGGAACCCGGCGGTGGCCGACTACCACGACCCGGTCTACGCGCCCTTCTACGAGGCGGCGATCGACCTCGGCCTGCCGCTCTCGTTCCACATCCTCACGAGCCAGCAGGATACGTTCCGGGTCCGCGGGCCCAAGCTCAACGCGTTCATGTCGATCATCCGCGGCTGCCAGGACCTGGTCGGGACGTTCGTGTTCGGCGGCGTCTTCGAGCGCCATCCGCGCCTGCGCCTGGTCTGCGTCGAGGCCGACGCCGGTTGGGTGCCGCACTTCATGTACCGCATGGACCACGCCTACGACCGGCATCGCTACTGGCTGCCGGCGGGGGCGCTCACGAAGATGCCCAGCGAGTACTTCCGCGAGCACGTCTACACCACGTTCCAGGACGACTGGGTCGCCTTCCAGATGAAGGATCTGTGCAACATCCGCCGGCTGCTCTGGGCCAACGACTTTCCGCACAGCGACTCGACGTGGCCGCACTCGCAGGAGCTGCTCGCCAAGCACGCCTCCCACCTGACCGCGGCCGAGCTGCGCCTGATCCTCCACGACAACGTGGCCGAGCTCTACGGCCTCGCGGGAGCCTGACGATGGACTTCGACCTCGTCATCCGGGGTGGGACCGTCGTCGACGGCACCGGGCGTCCGGGCGTGCGCGGCGACGTCGGGATCCGGGAGGGCCGGATCGCCGCGCTCGGCGAGGCGAAGGGCGCCGCCGCGCGGACGATCGACGCCGCGGGGCTCGTGGTCGCGCCCGGCTTCATCGACGTCCACACCCACTACGACGCGCAGGTGATGTGGGACCGGATGCTCACGATCTCGCCCTGGCACGGCGTGACCACGGTGGTGATGGGCAACTGCGGCTTCGGCGTCGCCCCGACGCGCCCGGACCACCGTGGGCTCATCATGCGCACCCTCGAGAAGGTCGAGGGCATGAGCCTCGCCGCGCTCGAGGCGGGGCTCGGCGAGAAGTGGCCGTTCGAGACCTTCCCCGAGTACCTCGACGCGGTCGAGCGCCGCGGCACCGCGCTGAACGTGGCGGTGCTCCTGGGCCACAC
>DATFAJ010000630.1:0-6022 GCA_035254745.1 Candidatus Methylomirabilota bacterium
GTGTGCAACTCCCCACCGTCACGCTGATGCAGCCGACGCTTGTTTCAGGTCCGATCCGCCATGAGGGCTGGGTGTGCGAGGAGAAATACGACGGCGGGCACATGCTCGCCTACAAGGACGGCGACCGGGTCCAACTCATCAGCCGGCCGGGCCGCGATCACACGCGGCGCTTCCCCCAGCTCGTGGCCGCCGTCGCTGCTCTGCGCCCCAGCACGATCATCCTCGACGGCGAAGTCTGCATCTTCGATCGACAACTCGTGTCGCGCATTCGAGTGGCTCCGGCATGGCAAGCCGGCCGACGTGGCGACCCCGCCGATGTTCATGGCCTTCGACTACCTCCATGCGGCAGGCTGAGTGAGCTTGGCGCCCCGCAAGTCAGCATCAATGTGGTGGCCGGCAACGCGGGCAATTCCGGGGGCGCGAACTGCGCGCAGGCCATCGTGCTCGGGCGCGACGGCAAGGAGACCGAGTGGCTGCTCGCCCACGAGCTCGGCCACCACATCACTGGCCACTGTGGTCAGGGCCTTGCCAGCGAGGAGGCGGCTAACGCGGGGGCCATCAAGGTCCTGCAGGCCTGGGGGACCAGCGAGGGCTACGCGGTCAGCAAGACCGAGCAGCATCTCCTGGGTCTCCTGCGCTACCGCGGGAACCGCCCGGCTCCCGGGCCACAACTACTGCGCCGAGTACTGGGAGGTGCGGCGTCGCTACCCGCCGTACCCACCGGACGATCCGGAAGGCGACGCGATGACTTGCCCCGGGGGCCGACCATGAAGACGGTGATCAAACTTCGCCCGAGGACCTTCGCGGGCGTGGAGCGACGTCAGGGGATCGGACGAGTCGGTCGCGGGGCGAGCCGCGCAGTCCTGTACGAAGACGCGGCCCTGGGCCGGCGCTGGCCCTCCCGGTCGAATCCCCGGAGGCGCTGCGGCCCGCGACCACGAGCCGCGGCTCGACAAGTCAGCGGCCCCGCGGCTATGGCCTCGCCTTGGGCAAAGTCTTGCCTCGGTTCTCAAACTGGCGAGAAGGGCTATGCCGATGCCGCGCGGGGGCAGCATCACCCCACCCCCCCGCCGGGCCCCTCATCGGTTGCGGGGAGGTTGCGTCGAGTGCCACCGGGTGCCGCGTTCTGCATTCCCCATCCCCGCAACGTGGTGGAATGCCGCGGGGGCAAACGTTACCAGGTAACTTCCGCCAGCGGGGTGCGCGACGGGCGGGGTCGCGCTGGACGGCTAGAGATACTGCCCCGGCTCGCCCCCGGGAGGGGGCGGCAGCCCGCGGCGCCGGCGCATCTCCTCGATCTCGGCGCGGGCCTGCATGTGCTGCGTCCAGAGCGCGGCCTGGATGCCCTGGAAGAGACCCTCGAGCCAGCCCAGCAGCTGGGCCTGCGCGAGCCGGACCTCGGACTCCGTCGGGGTGTTCTCGAGCGGCAGGGTCAGGGTCTCGAGCTCGTCCTGCAGCTCCTTCGACACGCCTTCCTTCAGCGCGGCGAGCGCGCGCTCGTAAACCTCGCGGAGCCGCTTCCGTCCGGCCTCGTCGGGCTTCGACTGGCGGACGTCCTCCAGCAGCTCGCGGATCATGGACGCGATGCGGATCAGCTTGGCCGGCTGCTCGACGACCGGTCCCGGTGCTGCGCCCGGCAGGATCATCGGCATCGGCTGCGGGCTCTCGGCCGGCGGATCGCTGTCGTTTTCGGTTGGCATGAGTGGAATGCTACCACGCCGCGACGCGAGCAGAAGCGGTCGGGGGGACGCGGTAAGACCTTCCATCCGCGTGGACGCGCCCCGAGCAAGTGGCCGGGGCGACGCTGATCCCTACCGAGATGGGCCCGGCACGGTCCTTGCCCGCTTCCGAGAGTAGAGAGGCATCGAGAAGGGAGACCGGGATGACACGCTGGCTCGTGATCGTGGGACTGGTGCTGGGATCGGGTGTGATCGCGGACGAGGCCGCGGCGAGCATGGCCTCGATCGTGACGGTGGCGCCGGTGGCGGAGGGCGAGAGCCAGGAGGGCGTGGAGGCGGCGGCGGCGAGCGCGCTCCGCCGCGCGGTCCGGGGCGCGCAGGCGATGGGGCTCGACGACATGGTGCTCAAGAGCATCCGCCTGGTGCCGGGCACCGGCGTGGTGGTGGAGATCGTGGCGTCGGAATCGGGCGACGGATCCGACGCCGACCAGGACGTGGAGCGCTCGAGCCTCGAGAGCGCGGGGTCGCGGCTCTAGGCCTTCTTGCTCGGCCGCTCCGCCACCGGGTAGCCCTTGCTCTTCCACGCCGCGAAGCCGCCGTCCATCTCCACGACGGCCTCCAGGCCCATCTGCTGGGCCACGTCGGCGGCGAGGGCGGAGCGCCAGGCCCCGTTGCAGTAGAAGACGAACTCCTTGTCGGCCGCGAAGACGTCCTTGTGATACGGGCTGTCCGGGTCGATCCAGAACTCGAGCATGCCGCGGGGGCAGTGGAAGGCCCCCGGGATCATGCCCTCGCGCTCGAGCTCGCGGACGTCTCGAAGGTCGACGAATACGACCCGCTCGGTCCCGAGGCGCTGCCTGGCCTCCTCGAGGCTGATGGTCTTGATGCGGGACTTGGCCTCGTCCACCATCTGCCGGAATCCCTTCCGGGGGGTCTTCATACCTCGAGGTTCTCCTTCCGCACCGCCGCGTTTGCGGCCAGGGCCGCCGGGGTGCCCTCGAACACGATGCGGCCGTGCCCCATGACGTACACGCGGTGCGAGATCTTCAGCGCGATGGTGAGCTTCTGCTCGACGAGGAGGATCGAGACGCCGCGGCGGGCGATCTCGTCGAGGAAGCGTCCCACCTGGGCCACCAGCATGGGGGCGAGGCCCTCGGTGGGCTCGTCGATGATCACGAGCTCGGGGTCGCCCATCAGGGTGCGGCCCATGGTCAGCATCTGCTGCTCGCCCCCCGAGAGGACGGCCGCGATGTTGTGCTGGCGCTCGCGCAGGTGGGGGAAGAGGTCGAACACGTCGTCGAAGGACCAGCGGCCGAAGCGCCCGGCCTGCTTGAGCCCGAGCTCGAGGTTCTGGCGCACGGTGAGGGTGGGGAAGATCTGGCGGTCCTCCGGCACGTAGCCGATGCCGGCCCGGGCGATGACGTCGGCGCGGCGGCCGGCCAGGCTCTGGCCCTTCCAGATCACCTCGCCCACCGGCTCCACCAGGCCCATGATCGCCTTGCACGTGGTCGAGCGGCCCACCCCGTTACGCCCGAGCAGGCTCACGATCTCGCCCCCGCGCACCTCGAGGTTCACGCCCTGGAGGATGTGGCTCTTGCCGTAGTAGGCGTGCAGGTCGCGCACCGAGAGCATCAGACGATCCCGGTCTCGACGGGCGCGCCCAGGTAGGCGTCCTGCACCGCGCGGCTGGCCCGGATCTCGGCGGGCGGCCCGGAGGCGATGACCTGGCCGTAGACCAGCACCGTCACCACGTCGGCGAGGTCGAAGACCACGCTCATGTCGTGCTCGACCATGACCAGGGTCTTGCCCGCGGTGATGCGACGGATGAGGGCCACCGCGTGGTCGGCCTCGCTCCGGCTCATGCCCGCGGTCGGCTCGTCGAGCAGGATGGTGTCCGCCCCCCCCGCGATGGTGATGCCGATCTCGAGCGCGCGCTGCTCGGCGTAGGAGAGGAGCCCGGCGGGCAGGTCGCGCCGCGCCTCGAGGTGGACGTCGGCGAGCAGCCGCTCGGCCGCCTCGTTGAGGGCGCGCTCGCGGCCCAGGAGGTGCCAGAAGGAGTAGCGGTAGCCGCGCGACCAGAGCAGCCCGCAGCGGATGTTCTCGAACACGCTCATACGGGAGAAGATCGACGTGACCTGGAAGCTGCGCGAGAGGCCTCGCCGGGTGATCTCGTGCGGGGCCAGACCGTCGATGCGGTGGCCGCGGAGCTCGATGCGGCCGCTCGTGAGCGGAAAGCGCCCGCTGATCAGGTTGAAGAGGGTGGTCTTGCCCGCTCCGTTGGGTCCGATGATCGCGTGGCGCGAGCCGGCCGCCACGTCGAGGCTCACCCCCATGATGACCGCGGTGGGGCCGAAGCTCTTCTCCACGTCGATGAGACGGAGGGCGGGAGCGGTCATGCGCGCGTCCCCGCGGCCTTGATCTCGTCGATCACCGCGTGCCAGGCCCCCACGAAGCGGGCGCCCGCCGCGCGCAGCCACAGCCCGCCGCCGACCAGCAATGTGGCGGCCACCGCCCACGGCAGCGGGGTGCGGGGCTCGATGGTGATGTGCGACAGGGTGAAGGTCTTGCCCTGGGCGGCCCCGATCGTGAGGAAGGAGCACAGCTCGACCACCAGCACGAAGCCCACCGCCACCACCAGGCCGGGGGCCAGCAACCGGAGGTAGGGCCCGGCGAGGCGCCCGAGCCGGCGGGCACGCCAGATCGGCTGGTGCATCATCACGAGGCCGCCGATGCCGCCGGGGGCGAACGTGACCATGAGGATGAAGAGCACGCCCGCGTAGACGAGCCAGGAGTTGGACAGCAGGCTCACCCAGCTCTGCAGCAGCACGATCAGCACCGCGCCGATCACCGGCCCCGCGAAGACGCCCACGCCGCCGATGTAGGTCATGAGCAGGGCGTTGGCGGACATGGACGCGGCGACCGTGTCGTAGGTGACGATCTCGTAGGTGAGGGTGTAGAGCGCGCCCGCGATGCCGGCGAAGAAGCCGGAGAGCGCGAACTGGAAGAAGCGGACGAGGCGCGGGTCGTAGCCCACGAACTGGGCGCGCTCGAAGTTGTCGCGGCAGGCATTGGCCATCCGCCCGAGCGGGGTCCGGGTCAGGAGGAGCATCAGGACGATCGAGATCGCGGTCCACCCCACGATCAGGTAGTAGACCTGGATGGACCCGCCGTAGGCGAGCCCGAAGAGGCTGTGACCGGTCATCCGGTTGGTGCTCACGCCGCCCTCGCCGCCGAAGAAGGTCTGGAACATCAGGGCGCAGGCGGTGATGAGCTCCCCGATGCCGAGCGTGATCATCGCGAAGGCGGTGGCGCGCTGCTTGGTCGCGAAGTAGCCGAGCACGATCGCGAAGAAGAGGCCGCCGAGCCCGCCGACGAGCGGGGTCACCTCGAGCGGTAGGGGGAGCGTGCCCGCCTTCGTCGCGGTGACCACGTGCGCGGTGACGTAGCCGCCCAGGCCGAGCAGCACCGCGTGACCGAAGGAGAGGAGGCCGGCCTGGCCCATCAGCATGTTGTAGCTGAGGGCGAAGATGATCATGATGCCGATCTGGCTCAGCATCGCGACGATGAAGCCGGAGTGCCGCCCGGTGGTCCAGTCGAAGAAGAACCAGGGGACTACGAGGGCGAAGACGAGCGTCGCGAGCCAGGGCCACTGTCGTCGCAGGAGGCCGCCGGCGCGGCCGGCCGCGAGGGGGGTGGCGGTGGTGCCGACCACGCCCTCGCTCATGTGTCGCGGGTGCCCATGAGCCCGCGCGGCTTGATCAGCAGCACGAGGATCAGCATCAGGTACGGCAGGAGCGCGCCCACCCGTGGCAGGGGGATCGTGAGGATCTCGGCGAGTGGGGTCGTCGGGCTGACCGTGACGCCCACCCGGGCGAGGAGATCGGCGAACGAGACGTCGAGCACCACCGCGAAGGTCTGCACCAGCCCCATGATCAGCGAGGCGATGAAGCAGCCCGCCAGCGAGCCGAGCCCGCCGAACACGACCACCACGAACACGATCGGGCCCATGGTGGCGGCCATCGACGGCTCGGTCACCAGGTAGTTGCCGCCGATGACCCCGGCGAGGCCGGCCAGCGTCGAGCCGCCCGCGAAGACGATGGTGAACACCCGGGGCACGTTGTGGCCGAGGGCGCCCACCATCTCCGGGTGGGTCAGGGCGGCCTGGATCACGAGCCCGATCCGGGTGCGGGTGAGCAAGAGCCAGATCGCGAAGAACATCAGCACCGATATCAGCAGCATGAAGGCCCGGTAGGCGTGGAAGTTCGAGCCGTAGACATGGAACAGGGCCCGGTCGAGCACCGGAGGCACGCGGTAGGGAACGGGCAGGAGCCCCCACGCCATCT
>DATFAJ010000631.1:0-3525 GCA_035254745.1 Candidatus Methylomirabilota bacterium
CGGGCGGCCGAGCTTCTGGGTGAGCACGTTCCGCTGCTTCAGGTACTGCGAGAGCAGCAGCTCGACGTGGACGGGCAGGCGGATCGTGCGGGCCTGGTTCGCGAGCGCGCGCACCACCGCCTGCCGGATCCACCAGGTGGCGTAGGTCGAGAAGCGGGTGCCGCGACCCGCCTGGAACTTGCGCACCGCGTGCAGCAGGCCCACGTTGCCCTCCTCGATGAGGTCGAGCAGCGAGAGGCCGCGGTGGAGGTAGCGGCGCGCGATCTTCACCACGAGGCGCAGGTTGGCCTCCACGAGCCGCCGCTCGGCGTCCGCGTCGCCGGCCTGGACCCGCCGGGCCAGCTCCTGCTCCTCCTCGGCGGTCAGCAGCTTGACCCGCGAGATCTCTTGCAGGTACATCGCGATCAGCTCGCGGCCGCGCTCGCTGGCCTCGGGAGAGTCCGGCCGCTCGGCGAGGTCGGCGGGATCCTTCTCGAGCAGGGTCTCCAGGGGCTCGTCGCCGCCCTCGAGCTCGTCGGTGTCCGCGTCGGGGGCCATGGGCCTCACTCGTGCGAGTCGAGATCGGAGCTGGAGGCGGCCACGTCGTCCTCGAACACCGGCGAGTGGTCGGAGGGCTCGAGCAGGTGGAGAGGGTTGTAGGCCTTGCCGTCGCGGCGCACCTCGAAGTGCACGTGCGGCCCGGACGCGTCCCCGCTGCGGCCGACGGTGGCGATGACCTGGCCGGCCTCGACGTCCTCGCCCTCTTCGACCAGATTCTTCGTGTTGTGAGCGTAAAGTGTGATGAAGCCGCCGGAATGCTGGATCTTGACGATCTGCCCGTACGCCCGGATCCACCCGCTGAAGACCACGGTGCCGGCGGCCGCGGCCTGGATCTGCGAGCCCAGCTCGGCCGAGATGTCGATGCCCGCGTGCCAGCCGCGCGCCCGCCGGCCGAAGGTGGAGACGACGGGCCCCTCGACCGGCCAGCCGAGCGGGATGCGCGCCTCCTGGAAGTCCGGCTCCGCGAGCACCAGCCGCGTCAGCACGCGCAGGGGGCCCACGCGCTTCAGCACGCTGCCGTCGGCGGAGAGGACGGCCGGCTCCTCCTTCGCGGCCACGACGGGCGGGCGGCAGCCGGGGATGGTGAGCCGCTGACCGGTCCGGAGCGCGTGCGGATTGTCCAGGTGATTGGCGTCCGCCACCGCGGCCCGCGTGACGCGGTAGCGCGCGGCGATGACCCCGACCGACTCCCCGCGCCGCACGGTGTGCGTGCAGGCGGCGGGGGGCTCCGCGGCCTTGACCTTCGCGCCGCGCTTGGCCGACGCGGTGATCCTGGGGGTCGTGCTCCGGTCGATGCGGGATCCCCGGGTCGCGGGCCGCTCGGACGGCGGAGTGGCGTCCACGGTCTTGCGCTGGGCGTGGGCGGCGGTCGGGGCGAGGACGATGGGAGCCAGCAGGACGGGCACGAGCAGCGCGCGGCCGATCACCCGTCGGACCCGCGCGGGGCGATCTCTCACGGATCGAACTCGGCGTAGCGGATGGAGAAGGCGGTGTAGCGACCGGTGAGGGGGCGCCAGGTCACGGTGACGTGATCGATCCGTGCCAGGGGCGGCCCCTTCTCAAGATCGTGCATGAGCTCCTCGATGAGGTCGCGTCCACCCTCGACGCGGACCCGGACCTTGCCGTCCTTCAGGTTCATGACATATCCGGCGAGCCCCAGCGAGGCGGCCTTCCGCTGGACGTAGTCGCGGTACCCGACCCCCTGCACGCGCCCCTCCACCACGATCTCGGCGGCGCTGCGCAGTCCCGTGACGCCCATGCCGGCTCCGGCGACGACTCGAGAAAACGACGACTCGAAAAATGGTCGGGGCGACTGGATTTGAACCAGCGACCTCCTGCTCCCGAAGCAGGCGCGCTACCAAGCTGCGCTACGCCCCGTCCGTAATCCTCAGGCCCGGGCTCTCACGACTCCCAGGCGTACTTGCCCACCAGCTTCACGAACACGCACCCGGAATCCTGGGTGACGCGCATCGTCCCCTGCACCTTCTCGATCACCTGCAGCACCTGGTTGGCGACGTCGCCGACCGGTATCACCATGCGCCCACCCTCCGCCAGCTGCTCGAACAGCGGCGGCGGCACTGCCGGTCCCCCCGCCGCGACCAGGATGCGGTCGAACGGCGCCTCGTCCGGCCATCCCAGCGTGCCGTTCGCGGCCCGCACCCACACGTTGCGATAGCCGAGCCCTTCCAGCGTCTCTCGCGCCCGCGTCGCGAGCCGCGGGATGCGCTCCATCGTGCACACCCGCGCCGCCAGCTCCGCGAGCACCGCGGCCTGATACCCGCAGCCGGTGCCCACCTCCAGCACCTTCTCGCGCCCGGTGAGCCGCAGCAGCTCCGTCATGCGGCCCACGATGAACGGCTGCGAGATCGTCTGCCCCTCCCCGATCGGCAGCGGGTGGTCCCCGTAGGCCCGATCGCGGAGCGCCTCGTCCACGAACACGTGGCGCGGCAGCCGCCGCATCACCTCGATCACCCGCGGGTCTCCGACCCCGCGCTCGATCACCTGCTCCGTCACCATCCGCTCGCGCTCGCGCGTGAACCGCGACGCGCCGGTCTTCGTCTCCGCGCCGCCCGTCACCGGCCCCGCTTCTTCTTCGTCTTCAGCACCGCGTTCAGCGCGCCCTCCCACTCGGTCATCCGGCCGAGGGCGCCGTGGTGCGTGAGGTCCAGGTGCAGCGGCGTCACCGACGCGTATCCCTCGTGCACCGCGGCGATATCGGCGCTGCTGTCCTCCGCCCACTCCGGCGGCCCCGCCCCGATCCAGTAGTACGGGCGGCCCCGTGGGTCCACCTCCCGGATCACCTTCTCCCGGTAGACCCGGTGCCCGAGCCGCGTGAGCCGGATGCCCTTGACCTCTCCGCGCGGCACGTTCACGTTCAGCAGCGTCTTGGCCGGCAGCCCCTCCACCAGCAGCCGCATGACCACCGCCCGCGCCACCGCGCCCGCGGCCTCGAAGCCGCCGTCCGCCTCCGGGTCGGCCTGCGACACCGCCATGGACGGCACCCCCAGGAGCGTGCCCTCCATCGCGGCCGACACCGTCCCCGAGTACGTCACGTCGTCGCCCAGGTTCGTGCCGTGGTTGATGCCCGACGCCACCAGCACCGGCGGCTCCGGCAGAAGCCCGAGGACCGCGAGGTTCACGCAGTCCGACGGGGTGCCGTTCACCGCGAACCGCCGCTCCGCGACCTTGTCCACCCGGAGCGGTCGGTGCAGCGTGAGCGCGTGCCCCACCGCGCTCTGCTCGCGATCCGGCGCCACCACGTACACTTCACCGATCGCGGCCAGCGCCTCCGCGAGCACCGCGAGACCGCGCGCGTGAATCCCGTCATCGTTGGTGACGAGGATCACGGGCGCCATGGTTGAAATTGGTCGGGGCGACTGGATTTGAACCAGCGACCCCTTGACCCCCAGTCAAGTGCGCTACCGGGCTGCGCCACGCCCCGACCCAACGGGCATTGTACGGGCACGGTGGGGCAAACTCAAGACG
>DATFAJ010000632.1:0-6971 GCA_035254745.1 Candidatus Methylomirabilota bacterium
GTGGCCGCGGCCACCGCCGCCATGGGCCAGGCGAGGAGCTGCAGCACGACCAGGCTCGAGACCAGGCCCGCGAGCAGCCAGAGGAGGCCGAGGAAGCCGGCCGCGAACAGGATGAAGCCGCCCAGCACGAGCCAGGAGCGCGGGTTCGGCTTGAAGAGCAGGTAGAGGAACCGCTCCGGGCGCTTGAGATCCCACACCAGCAGCAGGCTGGTCAGCAGCAGGAACGCGAGCCCGATCGCGGGCACCGCGAGCCCGACCAGCGCGTCGGCGGTCAGGAGGCCCGCCGCGAGGCCGAGCGAGGCGACCAGGAACGCCCCGGCCGCGATCGACTTCGTCCACAGGTACGCGGCGACCTTCCATCCCCACGGCCGCTCCGGGTGCGCGACATCGTAGACGGTGCGGGCCAGAGCGAGCAGATCGATTCCGTCGCTCACGGACTCGGCCGGCCGGCTCGGCCTCGCGACCTCCGCGGCGGCCATCGGACGATTCGGCCCGCCCGGGCTCGGGATGCTGCCGACCTGCGAGAACAGGTACCCACCGCGGCGCTCCTGCAGGTCGGGGGTGAGCGCGGCGGACTCGGCGCCCAGGTAGTAGAGCTTGGGCCGCGTCCCCTGCTCCGGCTTGCGCACCTGGGTCTGCTGCGAGGCGACGAGCCGCGCGATCGTGCTGTGCGGGTCGTCGAGATCCCCCGGCACGATGGCCTGGACCGGGCACACCACCACGCACGCGGGCTCGAGCCCGCTCTCCACCCGATGGGCGCAGTAGTGGCACTTGGCCGCGGTCTTGGTCTCGGGGTCGATGTAGAGCGCGTCGTAGGGACACGCCTGCATGCACGACTTGCAGCCGATGCAGCGCTCCCCGTCGAAGTCCACGATGCCGTCGGGCCGCCGGTAGAGCGCCACCGTCGGGCAGATCGTCACGCAGGGCGCGTTGTCGCAGTGGTTGCAGCGCATCACGCTGAAGTAGCGCCGCGTATCCGGGAACACGCCCTTCTCGATGTACTTCACCCACGTGCGGTTCACCCCGAGCGGGACCTGGTTCTCCTCCTTGCAGGCCACCGTGCAGGCGTGACAGCCGATGCACTTCCGCTGGTCGATGACGAAGCCGTAGCGCATGTCAGTGAGTGGCCGCGTCGGGCCGGACGCGCGGCGTGGCCACGGCGATGATACTCGCGCGCACCCCGCGACGCACCATCACGATGACGGCGCCGGGGAGGGCCACCGCGGGCGCGACCGTCACGCGGTCGACCCCGCCGCTCCTCCTCCGTGGTGGCCCACGGGAGCCGCCATGGTAGCGCGAGTCACCCGATCACCCGCCTGACCTGCGCGAGCATCGTCTCCGGGGTGCCCTCGAGGTGCGCCGGCCGCGGCAGCGGCGGCGGCGGGTACTTGATCCCGGCGCCGGTGAGGACCAGCACCACCCGCGTGGCGGGCTCGACCTCGCCTTCATCCTTCATGTGAAGGAGCGCGGCCAGAGTGGCCGCCGCCTCGGGCGCCGTCCAGATGCCCTCGATGCGAGCCAGGAGCCGCTGGGCGTCGACGATCTCCTGCTCGCCCACCGGCTGCGGGAAGCCACCCGTGTCGCGCAGGATCCGGAGCATCTGCCGCCCGGCGAAGGGCCCGGGCACCCGCAGGCCGGGCGCGTCGGTGACCGGGTTCTCGACGGGAGAGGTGGTCTCGGCCTTGTCCTCCCAGGCGCGCACCAGCGGAGCGCAGCCCTCGGCCTGCACCGCCACGAAGCGCGGCTGCCCGGCCTTGACCCAGCCCATCGCGGCCAGCTCCTCGTAGGCCTTCCAGATGCCGACGAGCCCGGTGCCGCCCCCGGTCGGATACAGCAGCACGTCGGGCGCGTCCCACCCGAGCTGCTCGGCCAGCTCGAGGCCCATCGTCTTCTTGCCCTCGAGCCGGTAGGGCTCCTTGAGGGTGGCCAGGTCGAACCAGCCGAGGGCGGGCGCGATCGAGGCGATGGCCCGGCCCGCGGTGGCGATGGTGCCCTCGATCGTGAAGACGTGGGCGCCGGCCAGCGCGGCCTCGGCCACCGCCGCCTCCGGCGTGTCGCGCGGCACCACCACCGCCACCGGCAGCCCGGCGCGCGCGCCGTAGACCGCGGCCGCCCCGCCCGCGTTGCCCGCGGAGGGGATCATGAGGCCGCGCACCCCGAGGGTCCGCGCCTTGCTGATGGCCATGCCGAGCCCGCGCGCCTTGAAGGTGCCCGTCGGGTTCTGCCCCTCGTCCTTGGCCCAGAGGTGCCGCAGCCCCAGGTGCGCGGCCAGGCGCGGCAGCTCGAGCAGCGGCGTGCCGCCCTCGCCGAGCGTCACCGGCTCCTCGGACGCGGTCAGCGGCAGCAGCTCGCGGAACCGATACATGCCGGGCGGCCGGCTCTGAAGCGTCTCCTTGGAGACCGCGGCCGCGACCCGCGGCAGGTCGTACCGGACCGCGAGCATCTGGCCACATTGCTGACAGACGGTGAGCAGCCGCCCGGCCTCGTGGCGGCGGCCGCAGACGGTGCATTCGATGTGGGTCACGAACATGCGTGGGCCTCGGTCGTCGGGATGTGGGGGATCGGAGGCGGACGCGGCGCGCCCGGGGTGGGCGCGCCGCGGTCCGCTAGTGCTTTTCCTTCTCGGCGCGGTGGGCGGCCACCACCTTCTCGGCGAGCTGGCTCGGGACTTCCTCGTAGTGCGAGAACTCCATCGCGTAGCCGCCGCGGCCGCCGGTCATGGAGCGCAGGCTCGACTCGTAGGTGAGCATCTCGGACATCGGCACCTGGGCCCGCACCGCCACCACGTCGCCCTCCGGCTCCATGCCCACGATGCGGCCCCGGCGGCCGTTCAGGTCACCGATCACGTCGCCCGCGCCCTCGGCGGGCACCGTCACCTCGACGTGCATGACCGGCTCGAGCAGGCACGGCTTGGCGTCCATGAATCCCTTCTGCAGGCCCATGGAGGCCGCGATCTGGAACGCCATGTCCGAGGAGTCCACGTCGTGGTAGGAGCCGTCGTAGAGCGTGACCTTGAGGTCCACCACCGGGTAGCCGGCGAGGATGCCGCGCTTCATGCAGTCGCGCACGCCCTTCTCGACCGAGGGGATGAAGTTGCGCGGGATGGCCCCGCCGAAGATGTCGTCGACGAACTCGAAGCCCCCGCCGCGGGCGAGGGGCTCGATGCGCAGCCAGGTGTCGCCGTACTGTCCCCGCCCGCCAGTCTGCTTCTTGTACTTGCCCTGCACCTCGGCGCGCCCCTTGACCGTCTCCTTGTAGGGGATGCGGGGCGGGAGCAGGGAGACGTCCACGTTGTACTTGCGCTTCATGCGCTCCACGACCACCTCGACGTGGAGCTGACCCATGCCGGAGACCAGCAGCTGCTTGGTCTCGGGATCGTAGTGGTGGTGCAGCGTGGGATCCTCCTCGGCCATGCGGTGGAGCGCGGTCGAGATCTTGTCCTCGTCGCCGCGAGTCTTGGGCTGGATGGCGAAGGAGATGGCGGGCTCAGGGAAGCTGATGCCCGGCAGCACGATCGGGCTACCCTCGTCGCAGAGGGTGTCGCCGGTGAGCGTGTCCTTGAGCTTGGCCACCACCCCGATCTCGCCGGGCCCCAGGGCCTCGACCGGCTTCTGGGTCTTGCCGGAGAGCCAGCCCAGGTGCCCGACGCGCTCCCGGCTGTCGCGGCTCGCGTTGTAGACCTGGCTGTCAGACCGCAGCGTGCCCGAGTAGACGCGGAACACGGACAGCTTGCCCACGTGCGGGTCCGAGATGGTCTTGAACACGATCGCGCAGAAGGGCGCCTTCGAATCGGGCGCGCGCTTCACCACCGCCTTGGTGCGGGGATCCGTGCCCTCCACCTCCCCCTGGTCGGCGGGCGACGGGAACTCCTTCACCACGAGGTCGAGCAGCGGCCCCACCCCGATGCCGCGCGTGGCGGCGGCGCAGAGCACCGGCACCACCCCGCCCGACATGATGGCCCGCCGCAGGGCGTCCAGCATCTCCTCCTCGCCGATCGCCCCCTCCTCCAGGTACTTGGCGAGCAGGTCGTCGTCGGTCTCGGCGGCGGCCTCGGCCAGCTTCTCCCGGTAGGACTTGGCGCTCTCCACCAGGTCGCCCGGGATCTCGGCGTCCTTCGCCCGGCCGTCGGCCGAGACGAGCGCCCGCATCGCGATCAGGTCGACCACGCCCGAGAACCCGGCCTCGCTGCCGATCGGCAGCTGGAGCGGGACCAGCCGGCCCTTGAGGCGCTTCTGCAGGGACTCGAGCGTGCGGTGGAAGTCGGCGCGCTCGCGATCGAGGCGGTTGATCACGATCGCCCGCGGCAGGTTGTAGTCGTTCGCGAACTTCCAGACCTTCTCGGTCTGGACCTGCACGCCCGCCACCGCGTCGACCACCACGACGGCGGCCCCGGCGACCCGCAGCCCGGCGCGGGCGTCGGCCACGAAGTCGCCGTATCCGGGGGTGTCGATCAGGTTGAGGCGGTGGCCCTTGTGATCGCAGAAGGCCACCGCGGTGTTGAGCGAGATCTTGCGCTTGATCTCGTCGGCGTCGAAGTCGGTCGTGGTGGTGCCGTCGTCGACCCGGCCGAGCCGGGTGGTCGCCCCGCACGCGTGCAGGAGGCCTTCGACGAGCGACGTCTTGCCGACGCCGCCATGGCCGACGAACGCAACGTTGCGAATCTTGGCGATGTCCAGAGCCATGCCCGCCTCCGCGAAGGAGATGGTGTGGGCGGGATGCTACCACAGCGCTACAGGCCCTTCCAGCCCCCTAGGGCGCCGCGTGCCGCACTGCGGCGCCGACCGCGTGCAGGAGCCGCTCGGGCGTGTCCGGATTGATCGAGCAGTCGGGTCCGAGAAGCAGCCAGCGGTCCTGCATCTCCCGCCGGGCCGCCGCGGCGCGCTCGAGGAGCGCGGCCTCGGTCATCCCCGCGATCTCCGGCTTGGCCGGCAGCCCGCCCACCACCGCCCGCCCGGACCGCGCCCGCGCCGCGGCGAGGCCCGGGTTGCCCGGGACGGTGGCGAACGAGAGCGCGGTGACCGGGTAGTCCGCGAACTCCTCGAAGTGGATGCCCGTCCCGCAGACGTGGAGCAGGTTGAACGGGGCGCCCTCGACCGCGGACAGGATGCGCAGGTCCCACGGCCGCTGCCAGCGACGGCACTCCTCCGCGGTCATGAGCGCCCGCGTCGCCACGTTGGTCGCGTAGAAGAGGCCGTCGGCGCCCGCGGCGAGGCAGCGCCGCGCGTACTCCGCGAGCGTGTCCGCCATCACGTCGAAGGCCCGCGCGGTCTCGCGTGGCGCGTCGCGGAGGAAGCCCAGGGCCTGCTCGCGGCCGCCGCGCGCCAGCATCGGCAGGATCATCGGGGGTGCGAACACCGTCCAGATGATCGGGACGTCGGGGCCGACCGCGGCGCGGATGAGCCGCAGGGCCAGGAGCTGCTCGCCGAGCGCGCCCGAGCCGGGATCGGCCACCGGGAGCCGGGCGAGGTCGTCGGCGCTCGCCACCGGCGCGTACGTCACGCGGTACGGCCGCGCCTTCTCCCCCGAGGGCGCGTAGGTGAGCCCCCACATCTCGGCGAAGCACTGCGCGCGCGACTGGGGCTTGAGGAAGTCCCAGTCGAAGGCACGGTACAGGCGCAGGGTCTCGTCGGCCAGGCCCCGGGCCGAGTTCTCGGTGGCGAAGTTGTGCAGCCAGAACGCGAGCGGGGGCCGGTCGACCGGCTCCCCGCGGAGCGCCGCGGTCACCCGCTGCCGCTTGGTCATCGGGCGCGCCTCACGAGCGGGCGGCCCGGTGAATCGGGAAGGCGGGCGGGATGATCTGGTCCACGGTGGCGCCGTCCCAGCGCCAGGCCGGCACCCGGCTCCAGTAGTGCTGGGTGGCCTCGCGCGCCTTCGCGTACACCGCGTCCTCGTCCACCCGGGTCGCGCGCCCGCCCTGCACCAGTACCTGGCCGTCCACGATCACGGTGTCCACGTCGCGCCCGGAGGCGGAGTCGACCAGCGCCTTGATCGGGTCCGCGTAGACCGGCCCGCCCGCGTGGTCGAGGTTGATCAGCAGGATGTCGGCCTTGGTCCCCGGCGCGAGCCGGCCGAGGTCCTCGCGGCCGAGGAAGCGGCAGCCCCCGATCGTCGCCGCGTTGAACACGTCGCGCGCGAGGCCCGCCTGGTAGTCGGCGTCGGTGACCTTGGCCAGGATCGAGGCCCAGCGCAGCTCGGACACGATGTCGAGCGGGAAGGTGTCGGTGCCGATCGCGAGCGTCACCCCCGCCTCCAGGTAGCGCTGGAAGGAGCGGAGCGTCATCGCCATCTTCGCGTACTTGTACGGGCAGTGGCCGACGGTGGCGCCGTGCTCGGCGAGCAGCCGCAGGTCGTCTCCGAAGGGGTAGCGCGTCCAGTCGTGCGCGGTGGTGAACACCACGTGCCCGAGCAGCGTGCGCTCGTCGAGGAAGCCGAGGTCGGCGAGGAAGCGGACCGGGGTCTTGCGGTACTCGTCCATGATCCGCTGGAACTCGACGAGGTTGCCGCCCGCGTGGGTGTGGATGGGCGCGCCGATCGCGCGCGCCGCGTCCTTGCCCGCCCGCAGGAGCGGCTCGCTGCAGGTCTCGACCTGGGCCGCGTTGAAGAGCGCCCGCAGGCGGCCCCGGGCCGTCCCGTCGAACTTGCGCGCGAAGTCCACCGCTTCCTGCAGCCGGGCGCGGCCCACCGCGGCGTCCTCCTCGTAGGTGAGCCGCCCCTGCGCGTCCATGTAGGTGTCGCGGTCGCGGAACGGCGGCCCGCCGTAGACCCGCACCCCGAGGTCGTCCACCAGGCGCGCGTAGCCCTCCCAGTCCCCCCGCAGCCCGCCCACGTCGATCACGGTGGTGGTGCCGTTCTTGAGCGCGTGCAGGAAGACGAAGGCCCGGATGGCCGCGGTGGCCTCGGGGGAGGGCGGCGTCATCTTGCCCTTGAGCGGCGCCGCGAAGGCCATGTAGTTGGCGGTGCGGTAGTCGTTC
>DATFAJ010000633.1:0-6889 GCA_035254745.1 Candidatus Methylomirabilota bacterium
ACCTCCCCGAAGCGCACCGTGTTGTTCGGCTTGGCCCAGATGGCCTCGGACAGGTCGAGCCCGACCTTGTTGGCGTCGATGTCGAAGGCGGCCGAGAACTCGATGTCGCCCACGTGATAGCCGCCGAGGCGGGGCCGCATCAGCCCCGGGATGAAGCCGTCGTCGGCGACGCCCCGGTAGTAGTGAACCCCCTGGACGAGGGCGGACGCGCAGTTACCGACGCCGACGATCGCAACGCGAACAGATCCCACAGACGCCTCCTCGGAGAATCGCCGCCGCGAGCGACGGCACGAAGAATTTCATGAAGTCTAGCACAGGGCCCGAGGGCCCGCCTCAACCTACGCGCGCGGCTCCTCGGGTCGGGGCCGCAGGCGGGCCCGGTCGGAGACCCCCAGGGCCAGGAACCCGACGCCGGCCCAGGCCATCTCGCGCAGCCGGCGCACCAGCACGAAGGAGAGCCCGGACGTCGCGGCGAGCCCGAAGGCCTCGAAGAAGGCGACGTAGCCGCCCTCGAGGGCGCCGAGCGACGCGGGCACCATGAAGCTCGCGAACTTCACGCCGCCCGCGAAGGACTCGATGATCAGCGCGGTCCCGAGCGGGATCGGCGTGCCCAGCAGGCTCAGCACGATGTAGATCTCGAGCCCGCCGCTCGCCCAGGCGACCGCGTGGACCAGCGCGGAGGCGACGAGGCGGCGGCGCCCGCGGCGGTAGAGCGCGGCCAGGGCCCGGTCGAGATCGCCCAGGCCCTGCAGGTAGCGCTGCCCGCCGAAGCCCACCCGGGCCCCGATCCGGCCGAGCACCCGTCCGCCGCCCCCGAGCCCGCCGCTGGCCTGCACGAGCGCGAACCCTCCGATCGCGACGATCTCGACCGCGAGCAGCCCGGTCATGATCGGGAGCAGCCGGCTCGACGGCGGGAGCGCGGCGCGCGCGGCCAGGAGGCCCCCGGCGAGGAAGACGATCTGTCCCACCACGATGGTGGTCTTGTCGGCGATGACCGACACGAGGCCGTCGAGCAGCGTCACGTGCGGCCTCAGGAGGAAGGCCTTCACCGGCTCGCCGCCCACCGCCATGGTCGGGGTGGCCAGGTTGATCGCCTCCCCGGCCAGCCGCGCGCGGAAGACCAGGCCCAGGGGCACCGGTCCCGGCAGGAGAAGGCGCCAGGCGATCGTGTCCACGAGCCCGGCCAGCGCGTAGGGGAAGGCGAGCACGAGCGGCAGCCGCCACCCGAGCGTGACGAACGACGACCAGATCGCGGCCGGGCCGATCTGCGCGACCAGATAGCCGACGACGGCCAGCCCGGCCAGCACCAGCAGCGGGCGGAGCCAGCGCGACACTAGGCGATGCGTCCGCGGCCCAGTCGCCGGATGCGCGCCAGGCAGCCCACCCAGTACGCCTGCGATCCCACCGCCACCACCGCCGCGACCGCGCCCACCAGCGAGGGGGCCAGCAGCCGGAGCGTGGCCGCCCCGAGCAGCACCAGGTAGAAGAGGTCGCGGTTGGCGATGTTGCGGAGCACCCCGCCCACGGTGGGGCCGATCTCGATCTCGCGCGGCAGGTAGCGCGCGAAGAGCGCGCTCAGGGTCACCCCGGCCGCGCCCACCAGGCCGAGCCCGAGCATGAGGGGGCCGCCCGCGGGCACCCCGATGCCCAGCACGAGGCCGGCGTGGATCAGCGTATCGATGGTCCAGTCGAGGATGGCCCCGAAGCGGGACTCCTGGAAGGTGAGCCGGGCCAGCTCGCCGTCCGCGTGGTCGACGATGCAGGCGAGCGCGTAGAGGAGGACGCCCGCGAACGCGCTCGTCGGCGTGGCGGGCCAGAAGCACCAGATGGCGCCCAGGCCGATGGCCAGGCTCGCGACGCTCACGTGGTTGGGCGTGAGCTCCGTCCGCACCAGGAGCCGCGTGATCCACCGGGAGCACCGGCGGTGCAGGTACCGGTCCATCCCGGAGTCGGCGGGGATGGACAGCGTGGCCCGCAGGGCCTCCTCCGCGCGCGCCAGGTCCGCTTCGTCGTGCACGTCGACGTACGGACCCGTCGCCGCGCAGGGCGTGGCCTCCGCCTCACGCAGCCAGCGCGCGAGCTCGCGCCCCGCCGGCCGGCCCCCGGTCAGATCCTTCCACAGGGTGGGCGGGAGCGCGGCGGCCGGCGGCGCCGGTACCAGCGCCACCGGCGCCGTCCCGCCGGCCGACTCGGCCAGCATCACGGGCCGGGAGGGAGTCGGGGCGAGCAGGCCTTCCAGCGCGCTCACGTGGATCAGCGCGGAGGCGGGGAGGAGCAGCCATCGGGCCGCGGCATCCGGGGGCACCTCGGCGCCCGGGTCGAGCCAGTGGAGCGCGGCGGCCAGCGCGGGCATCCGGCGCAGCGCGCGGTCCACCGCCGGGTCGCGCAGGATCGACGGCACCGCGATGCGGGAGGCGCCGGCACGGAGGGCCGCCACCATCGAGCGCACCGCGAGGGTGCGCCCGCAGACGGCAGTGGCCGCTAGCCGCTCGGCGGCGGCGTCGGGGAGATAGAGGAGCGCCCGGACCACATCAGGGCCCGAGGCGCTCGATCTTGGGGAGGATCTGGGTCTCGGCCCGGCGCAGGTCCTCCGCGAAATCCACCTCGGTCCACGGCAGGCCCGTCACGTCCACCCAGCCCACCGGCACCCGGGCGAGCAGGCGGTGGAGGGCGTCCTCGTACTCGTTGGCGCCGCCGGTCTCCCGGATGGACTCCTCCATCAGCCGGATGTACTCGGGGGCGTGGGCCGGGCTGCACTTGAAGAAGCCGACCCCCTCGCCGACCACGTCCCAGGACTGGGGGACGAATTTCTTGCCGAGGGCGATCACGCGGTCGCCCACCGCGTAGAGCTTCACTTCCTCCCCGGTGTCCTGGAAGCCGCGATCGAGCAGCAGGGCGCTCGCGGCGGGCGAGTCGATCAGCCCACGCAGGAAGCGATCGGGGAAGAGCACGTCGGCGTCCATGATCAGGGTGCTGTCGCGGAGGAGGGTCTCGCGCGCGCACCACAGCGAGAGGATCGAGCCCTTCTGGTAGTCCGGGTTCTCGACGTAGCCGATGCGCATCGCGCCCCGCGCGCCCCTCGCCGCGCGGCGCACCTGGTCCTGGCAATGGCCCAGCACCAGGACCGCCTCGTCCACCCCGCCGGCCGCGAGGGCGTCCAGCATGCGGTCGAGCAGGGAGCGCCCGCCCACCGGGAGCAGGCACTTGTGGGTGTGGTCGGTCAGCGGCGCCAGCCGGCGCGCGACCCCCGCGGCCAGGATGACCGCCTTCACCGACGCGTCCCGAAGCAGGAGCGGAAGCGGTCCCGGATCTCCTCGGGCGGGTACGGAATGCGAGGCGCGGGCTGCTCCTCGGCGGTGACGCGGGCCAGGATGAAGCTGGGCCCGCCGCCGGCCAGCGCGGCGGTCACCGCTGAGCTGATCTCGTCGGCGCCCACGACCGCGACGCTCCGCTCGTAGCCGGCGGCCCGCGCGATCCGGTGCAGGCCGACCGCGCGCGACGGCGAGGCCTGGTTGCCGGTCGAGCCGTAGAGCGCGTTGTCGAAGACCACGTGCACGAGGTTGGCGGGCCGCGACCGGCCCATCACCGGGCCGCCGCCGATCATGGGCAGGATGCCCAGGCTCATGAGCAGGTTGCCGTCGCCGTCGAAGACGACGGTGGGCCGCGCGGGCACCGCGAGGGCCACGCCCAGGCCGATGGCGGAGGCCATGCCCATGGAGCCGATCATGTAGAAGTTCTCGGGCCGGTCCTTGACCGCGTACGACTCGCGGCAGATGTAGCCGTTGGCGTGCACGACCGGCTCGGTGCCGAGCGGCGCCACCGCGGCCCGCAGGGCCTCGAAGCGCGAGATGCGCGGGGCGGGAAGGGGGCCGTCCGAGCCCGCCGGGGGAGCGATCGTCGCGGCCCCGACCGTCGCCGCGGCGGCCGCGTGCGACGCGGTGTCGAGGACGCCGGGCGGAAGGAGCAGCGCGACCGGCTGGCTCAGGCGGTCCGACTCGGCGCGACCCCACGCGACGTCGTCGGCGATGGTCCGGGCGGAGAGGACGCGGTGCGGGATGCGCATCATCTCGAGCAGGCCGGGCGAGATCTCGCCCATCAGCAGGTGCTCGGGCGCGTCCTTGCCCCCGTAGCCGCGCCAGGTCACCAGCAGGAGCGCGGGGAGCCGGTACATCAGGGACAGCGAGACCAGCGCGTTCATGCTCGTGCCCAGCCCCGAGTTCTGCATCAGGACCATCGGCCGGCGCCCGGCGAGCCAGGCCCCGGCCGCGAGCCCCACCGCCACGTCCTCCCGCACCGCCGGCACGTAGGGCAGGCGCGGGTGCCGTTCCAGGGTCGCGATCAGGCTCTCGATCATGGAGCAGGGCACGCCGGTGAAGAAGTCGTAGCCCTGCGCTTCCAGCAGGCCGGCCAGCGCGGGGCCGGTCAGGACTTGATCGCCGCCCATGCCCGCTGGTAATCCTCGAACGTGTCGACCTCGAGCCAGCCCTTGTAGACGTCCACGCACGCGACGGTCTCGCCGCGCGCCACCAGCTCCTGCAGCAGATCGGTGAACGCGCCGCGCTCCGGGCGGTCGGCCTCGTGGAACGGCCCCGCGCCCGCGGCCAGCCGCTGCTGATAGGCCTCGCGCAGGGCGGCGGTGCCCCGCTCGGAGAAGAGGGCGAGCCCGATGAACTCGCCGGTGGCGCGCTCGGGGGCGAGGCGCTGGCCCACCGAGACGAGCCGGTCGTCGGCCGCGCCGGGCAGGGCCCGCAGCCCCGCCTCGGGCGTGCGGGCGGTGATCACCAGGTCGAGCGGCTTGCCGAGCGGCAGCAGGCGGTCGCGCTGGTCCACCCAGGCGCGGTCGACCACGATGGCACAGTCGGCCTCGGCCCGCAGGAGCTTGTCCAGCACCGTCTGCTCGAACAGGATGTCGGAGTAGAGGAACAGGATCGGCCCGCGGAGCTCGCGCTCCGCCGCGAACAGCGAGCCGAGCTCGCCGGTCTCCTCGTACCGGTCGTGGTCGTAGTAGCGCACCCCCGGGACCGTGACCATGTCCTTCTTGTAGCCGCGCACCACCACGATGTCCTGCACCCCGCCGGCCCGCAGGGTGTCGATCTGGCGCTCGAGGATCGTGCGGCCCTTGATGTCGAGCATGCACTTGGGGCGATCCTCGGTGAGCGGCAGCAGCGACTTGCCGGAGCCGGCCGCGATGATGACCGCGCGGGCCGGGCCGGGGGAGGCGGGCAGGTAGGCGTCCTCGATCGTCTTGAACTCGTCGACGCCCACGTGCCGGTAGATCTCCTCGAGCGGCACGATGTGCGGGTCGAGCGCGTCGAGGCGGCGCTCGCGGGCGAGGGTCTCGAGGGTCTGCTGCATGCCCCGCACCGCACCGCGCAGCACCTGGTTCGCCCAGATCACCATCTTGACCCCGGCCTGCTCCAGCTCCTCGAAGGTGACCGACGGGTAGAGGGTGGGCACCACCACCACCGGGGTGGGCCGGTCCCAGAGGCGCATGAACTCGAGGATCTCGGCGGCGGTCTTGGACTTGGAGTGCATCAGCACCATGTCCGCGCCCGCGTCGGCGTAGGCGTGGGCCCGGCGGAGCGCCTCCTTCATGCCCCAGCCCGCGATGAGGGCCTCGACGCGCGCGATGAGCACGAAGTCGGGGTCCTTGCGGGTGTCGACCGCGGCGCGCACCTTGCCCGCGAACTCCTCCACCGAGAGCAGCTCGCGCTTCATGCCCGGGTAGAGGCTGCACTTCTTGGGGAAGACGTTGTCCTCCATGCAGATGCCCGCGATGCCGGCCCGCTCGTACTCCCGCACGGTGCGGACGACGTTGACCACGTTGCCGTAGCCGTTGTCGACGTCCGCGATGACCGGGGCCGTTACCGCCTCGTCGATGAAGAGGGCGGCCTCCAGGTTCTCGGTCATGGTCAGGAGGTTCACGTCGGGCACCGCCCGCTGGGCCGCGGAGACCGCGAAGCTGGAGGACCACACCACCGGGAAGCCGGCCGCCTCGATGAGCTTCGCGGAGAGGGCGTCGTGAGCCCCCACCATCGGCACGAGACCGGGCCGGCGCAGGAGCGCGCGCAGGAGCCCGCTCTTGGTCATAGCTTCTTCTTCCCCTTGTCCTCGGCCATGAGCTCGTCCTGCTTGTTCCGGAGCTTGGAGACGAGCTCGCTGTAGGACGAGGTCTGGATGATCTTGTTGAACTGGGTGCGGTAGTTGGAGACGAGGCTGACGCCCTCGATGCTGACGTCGTACACGAGCCATCGGTCCGCCCGCTTGATCATGCGGTAGTCGATCGGCACCTCGGTGCCGTTCTTGGTGATGATCTTGGTCGACACCGTCGCGTAGTCGCCGTCGATGCGCTCCGCGATGTACTGGATCTTCTCCCCGCCGTACGTCTCGATCTTCGAGATGTAGGAGCGCTCGAGCAGGTCGGCGAAGAGGCCGACGAACTCGGAGCGCTGCGCCTCGGAGAGCGGCTGCCAGTGGCGGGCCATCGACCGCTTGGCGATCTCGCCGAAGTCAAAGATCTCGTTGGCGATCTTGCGGACCGCGACCCGGCGGTCGACCACCTTGCCTTCGCCCTTGAGGCCCGGGTCCTCCATGGTCTTGAGCACGCGGTCCACCGCGCCCCGGAGCTGATCGGTCGGTACGCCCGCGGCGGCGGTTCCCGCCAGCATCACCGTCAGCCCCACTGCCAGCACCGTTGCCTTCATCCGAGACCAGTTCATCTAGGACCTCCCGGTTCGAGAGTCTACACCTTGCCGAAGATGTACTTGGACAGCAGCTCCTCGATGTCGACCGGCGGCTCGACCTCGCGGATCCTCCCGTTGGGCGGGATGATCTTGTCCGAGCCGCCGGGGCTGATGCGGACGTAGCGCTCGCCGATCAGGCCCTTGGT
>DATFAJ010000634.1:0-3042 GCA_035254745.1 Candidatus Methylomirabilota bacterium
GGTCGAGCAGGAGCTCGTGCTCAAGAAGAACCCGAGCTATTTCAAGAAGGGCCAGCCCTACGTGAACGACCTGGTCCTGCGCGTCATCCCGGACGAGGCCAACATCGTGGCCGCGCTCCGCACCGGCCAGATCCAGCACGCCTTCATCGAGGACAACAAGAACTACAACCTGCTCAAGGACGAGAAGACCCTGACCGGCTACCGCAGCTCGCGCCTCGGCTACGACTACCTCAACATCACCGCGACCCGCGGGCCGCTCAAGGACGTGCGGGTGCGCCAGGCCATCAGCTGGGCGGTCGACCGCAGCCAGGTGCTGCGGGTGGCCGCGGCCGGATTCGGGCGCCTCACCGCGCCGGCCACCGCGCCGATGAAGCAGTGGCAGCTGCCGGAGGAGGCGTGGATGAAGTACTACAAGCCCGACGTGGAGCGGGCCAAGAAGCTCATGGCCGAGGCCGGGCAGAGCGCCGGCTTCACCGTCAAGTGCATGGTGATCCCCACCTTCCCCACCATGGTGGCCGGGGCCCCGGTGATCGCGGCGCAGCTCAAGCGCATCGGCATCAACATGGAGATCGAGAACGTGGAGTACGCGATCTGGATCAAGCGGTGGCTCGCCCACGACTTCGACATGACCATGAACACCACGCCCGGCTACGCCGATCCCGACACCGCCTTCTTCCGGGCGCTCCACTCCACCAAGGGCCAGAACTGGAACAGCTGGAGCGTGCCCGAGCTCGACGCGCTGCTCGAGGACGGCCGCCGCACCATGGATCAGAAGAAGCGGAAGGAGATCTACGACCGCGTGCAGATCATGATCCTGGAGAACGTGCCGCACCTCTGGCTCTTCTCCGCCGACACCATCGACTTCACCCAGACGAGCGTCAAGGGCTTCAAGCAGCACCCCACCACGATGCTCTACGGCTTCGACGGCGCCTGGCTCGACAAGGCCTGAAAAGAGCGCAAACCGAGACCACAAACCAAGACCACGAACCACAGCTCGATCTAGCGCGATGCCAAGGGTGGTGGGGGGGCTTGGGGGAGGAGCGGCGCCGCTCCCCCCCAATCAGAACAATGCTCTGCCGCAGCCGGTCGTCCGCGGGCCGGTGGCCCTAGCGTGACCCGCTATCTCGTCGTCCGCCTCTATTCGATGGCCCTCACCATCGTGGGGCTGACGGTGCTGATCTTCCTCATGCTCCGCCTGATCCCGGGCACCGTGGTCGAGCAGATGATCGGCGCCGACGCCGTCGTCAGCCCGGCCATGGTGGCCGAGCTCAAGCGCTTCTTCGGGCTCGACCAGCCCTGGTACCTGCAGTACGGGCGCTGGATCGGCCAGCTCGCCCAGGGCGACCTCGGCACCTCGTGGCGGACCGGCAAGCCGGTGGTGTCCCTCATCCTGGAGCGCCTGCCGGTCACCCTCGAGCTCACCCTCTTCTCGGTGGTCTTCGCGCTGGCGCTGGGCATCGCGGCCGGCATCGTCTCCGCGGTCCGCCGCGACCAGGCGGTGGACAACGTCACCCGGGTGGGCACGCTGCTCGGCCTCTCGGTGCCGGTGTTCTGGCAGGGCACCATGCTCATCCTCTTCTTCTCGCTCTACCTCCGCTGGATGCCGCCGGTGGTGTGGGTCGACTTCACGACCGACTGGCGCCGCAACCTCACGATCATGCTGCTGCCCGCCCTCTGCCTCGGCACCGCGAGCGCGGCCAACATCGCCCGCACCACCCGCTCGTGCATGCTCGACGTGCTCGGCTCCGAGTACGTGCGCACCGCGGCGGCCAAGGGCCTGGCCGGCCGCGTGGTGGTCCTCAAGCACGCCCTGCGCAACGCGCTGATCCCGGTGGTGACGGTGGCCGGGCTGCAGATCGGCATCCTCCTCGGCGGCACCGTGGTGGTCGAGGAGGTCTTCACCCTGCCCGGCATCGGCCGGCTCGTGCTCTGGTCGATCTACCAGCGCGACTACCCGCTCACCCAGTCCACGATCCTGTTCATCGCGGTGCTGTTCATGACCATCAACCTGGCCGTCGACCTGCTGTACGGCTACCTCGACCCGCGGATCCGGTACGGCCGCTGACCCCACGGAGGCGTTCATGCGCGCAGCGGTGCTCTTCGAGCAGGGCAAGCCCCAGCGGGTGGAGGACGTGGCGCTCGAGGCGCCCCGGACCGGCGAGGTCTCGGTGCGCATGGCCGCGAGCGGCGTCTGCCACAGCTGCCTGCACGCGGCGGACGGGAGCTGGAAGGGGGTGCCGCTGCCCATCGTCCTGGGCGACGAGGGCGCGGGCGTGGTCGAGGCCCTCGGCCCCGGCGTCACCGAGCTCGCGGTCGGCGATCACGTCGTGCTCTCGTGGGCGCCCACCTGCGGCCGCTGCCACTACTGCGTCATCGGCCGGCCGAACCTCTGCGAGCGGCGCCAGCCGGGCAAGGGCGTGCTCCCCGACGGGACCACCCGGATGAGCCTCGGCGGCTCCCCGGTCTATCACTACGGCCACGTCGCCACCTACGCCTCCCGCACCGTGGTCCACGAGTCGTGCGCGATCCGCATCGATCCCGCGATGCCGCTCGACCGGGCCGCGCTGATCGGCTGCTCGGTGATGACCGGGGTGGGAGCGGTGCTCAACACCGCCGCGGTCCCGGCGGGGGCGAGCATGGCCGTCTTCGGCGTGGGCGGCGTCGGCCTCAACGTGGTCCAGGGCGGCGCGATGGTGGCCGCGCACCCGATCATCGCGGTCGACCTGCTCCCGGCCAAGCTCGAGCACGCGCGCGCGGTGGGCGCCACCCACCTGGTCGACGCGTCCCGACAGGACCCGGCCGCGGCGATCCGCGCCATCACCGGCCGCGGCGCCGACTACACCTTCGTGGCGGTCGGCGCCACCCGCCCCATCAGCCAGGCGATCGACGCGCTGGCGCCCGGCGGCACGTGCGTGCTGATCGGGGTGCCGGAGACCGGCGCCACCGTGCCCCTCGACGCGCGCCCGCTGGTCACCGGCGAGCGGGTCGTTCGCGGGTCGAGCTACGGCAGCGCCCGCACCCGCGAAGATCTCCCGCGCCTGG
>DATFAJ010000635.1:0-4671 GCA_035254745.1 Candidatus Methylomirabilota bacterium
GGCCGACAGCGCGGCGAACGAGAGGTGGCAGGTGCCGAACGAGGAGAAGAGCGGCACCGCGATGAGCAGGCGCTCTCCCGCCCGGAGATCCACCGCGCGGCCAGCCGCCACCGCGTTGCGCGAGAGGTTCCGGTGGGTGAGCTGCACGCCCTTGGAGAACGAGGTGGTGCCCGAGGTGTAGATCAGGTAGCCCACGTCGTCCGGCGACATCTCCGGCCACTCGCCCCGCGGCAGAGGCGGGCCGGCCAGCATGGCGGTGAGCTCGTCCGGATACGCGATCCACTCGAGCGTGGGCACCCCGTCACGCACCGATTCCACCGAGGCCCGGAAGTCGATCCCGAGGAACCGGTCGGCGGAGAGCAGCGCGCGGCACTCGCCCTGGCGGAGGCAGTAGGCCAGCTCCTCCGGCTTGTAGCGGGTGTTGATGGGCACCGCCACCGCGCCCAGGATGCCGAGGGCGTGGCGGGCGAAGATCCACTCGGGCCAGTTGGGCAGCCACATGCCCACCCGGTCGCCGCGCTGGATGCCGCGGGCGCGGAGCCCCGCCGCGAGCCGGCCTGAGGCGTCGAGCAGCCCCGCGAAGCTCACCCGCCGGTCGCGGTGGACCACGGCATCCGCGTCCCGGTAGCGGGCAGCCGCCCACGCGAGCAGATCCCGGGAGGTGGGCGGCGGCCAGTCGGCCGAGCTCCGGTCCATCAGTAGAGCTCCCACCAGGAGTCCTTGGCCGCGAGCAGGAGGGCGGCGGGCTTCTCCAGCACGATGCGGCCCGACTTCATCACGTAGGCGCGCCGGGCCATGCCGAGGGCGGTCTTGATGTTCTGCTCCACCAGCACGATCGCGGTGCCGAAGCGCCGGTTGATCTCCACCGCGGTCTCGAGCACGCGCTGTACCAGCACCGGGGCGAGGCCGATGGAGGGCTCGTCCATCATCATGAGGCGGGGCTGCTGCATGAGCGCGGTGCCGACCGCGACCATCTGCTGCTGGCCTCCCGACATGGTGCCGACGATCTGATCGCGGCGCTCGGCCAGGATCGGGAACAGCTCGAGGATCTCGTTCATCCGCCGGTCGATCCCGGCGCGGTCGGCCTGGGTGTAGGCGCCGAGGGCCAGGTTCTCGACCACCGTGAGGTCCGGAAAGACGCCGCGGCCCTGCGGCACGAGCGCGATGCCGCGGCGGACGTTCTCGGCCGGGTCCCCGTTGGCCCAGATCTGCCCGCCGAAGCGCACCTGCCCGCTCCGGGCGGGCAGGAGGCCGAGAATGGTCTTGAGCGTGGTGGACTTGCCGGCCCCGTTGTGGCCCAGGAGGGCCACCACCTCGCCCTCGTCCACCCGGAACGAGACGCCCTGGAGCACGGTCTTCTTGCCGTAACCCGCCTCGAGCCCTTCCACCTCGAGCAGCGCCGCCATCTAGACCCCGAAGTAGATTTCGGTGAGCGCGGGATCGCGCGTGATCTGCTCGGCGCGGCCGCGCGCCATCACCCGCCCCTGGTGCAGGAACACCACCTCGTCGGAGAGCTGGGCGATCAGCTCCATGTTGTGCTCGATGAGCAGCACCGTCTTGCCGTGCTCGACGAGCCGCCGCACCATCGGCACGATGCGCTGGAGCGAGTCGGTGTCGAGGCCGGAGGTCGGCTCGTCGAGCAGGAGCACCTCCGCGTCGGTCGCGAAGATGCGCGCCATCGACAGGAGCTTCTGCTCCGGGTACGCCAGGTCCTCGGCCAGCTCGTGGGCCCGCCCGGCCAGCCCGAAGAACTCGAGCACCTCGAGGGCGCGCCGGCGGGCCGTCGCCTCCTCCTCGCGCACGCGGGCCGGGCGCAGGAAGAGCGAGACGACGCTCTCCCCGAGGGGCGTCCGGCAGCCGAGCAGCACGTTCTCCAGCACCGTCATCTTGCCCCACAGGCGCAGGTGCTGGAAGGTGCGGACGACTCCGCGGGCCTCGACCTCGTGCGGGGCCATACCGAGCAGCTCCTCACCCTTGAAGCGGATCGAGCCGCCGTCGGCGCGCAGGAAGCCGGTGATCAGGTTGAACACGGTGGTCTTGCCCGCCCCGTTGGGGCCGATCAGCCCGGTGATGAGGCGGGGCGCCACCTCGAAGGTGCACGCCTCCACCGCCTGGATGCCCCCGAAGGCCTTGGACACCCCCTGCACCGTCATGATCGGCGCGCCCACCGCGGCCATCCTCAGGCCGCCCGGCGGGGCCGGGCGCGCCCCAGGATGCCCTCGGGGCGCACGAACATGAACACGATGAGGAGCGCGCCGTAGAGGATCTGCCGCATCGGGGCGGCCACCGTGTCGGGAATGGCGAGGAACTTGAGCGCCTCCGGCACCGCGAGCAGGATCAGCGAGCCGACGAGCGGCCCGGCCAGGCGCTCGGTCCCCCCCAGGATGACCAGTGAGGTGATGAAGATCGACTCGTCCAGGCTGAAGCTGGTGGGGTTGATGTAGGTGATGTAGTGCGCGTAGAGGCTGCCCGCGAGCGCGCCCAGCGCGGAGGAGATCGTGGTGATGGTGATCTTCACCGCCACCACGTTCTTGCCGGTGGCGGCGGCCGCGATCTCGTCCTCGCGCACCGCCCGCAGGGCGCGCCCGAAGGCGGAGGCGGTGAGGCGCCGGCAGATCAGATAGGTCAGCGCGGCGAGCGCGAGGGAGAGCACCACGTACTTGAAGGGGTCGTCCACCACCAGGCCGAAGACGCGCGGGCGCGGGATACCGGGCAGCCCGGCGTGCCCGTTGGTGAGGGACGTCCAGTTGATGAACACGGTCAGGATCACCACCTGCAGCCCGAAGGACGCGACGATGTAGTAGTCGCCGGCCACCCGGAGCGAGGGGATCGCCACCAGGGCCGCCGCGAGCGCCCCCACCACCGCGGCCACCAGCAGGCCGCCCCAGAACCCGAGCCCGAGCTGCAGCGCGGCGAGCGCGGAGGCGTAGGCCCCGATGCCGTAGATGGCGGCGTGGGCCAGGGAGAAGATGCCGGAGTAGCCGACCAGGAGGTTCAGGGAGGTGGCGAGGATCGTGTAGATCCCCACCATGACCAGGTAGTGGGCGATGTAGGCGAGCATGGCCCGGTCAGATCTCGGCCGAGTGGATGGTGCGCCCGAAGAAGCCGCGCGGGCGCAGCACGATGAAGACCAGGAAGACGCCGAAGCTGATGGCGGACTGCCACTCCGAGGGCAGCTTCCAGATCCCCAGGTTCTCCAGCAGGCCGAGGAACAGGCCGCCCAGCATCGCCCCCGGGATGGACCCGATGCCGCCCATGATGACGCCCACCGAGGCCAGCAGCACGAAGCGGGTTCCCCGGAACGGCTCGGCGCCCACGTCCATGGCCACCAGGATCCCGGCCGGCGCGGCCAGCGCCGAGCCCACCGCGTACGTCAGCAGGTGCACCCGACGGAGGTCGATCCCCACCGTGCGGGCCATCTCCGGGGCGCTCGACACCGCGCGGATCGCCTGCCCCCAGCGCGAGCGCTTGAGGAACAGCATCAGGGCCCCGTAGCCGGCCAACGCCAGGGCCACGGTGAGGATGTGCAGGTAGGTCAGGAAGACGGGCCCGATGATCACCGCGGTGTTGAGCGCCCCGATGTCCATGCGCATCGGGTCCGGGGTGAACACGATCGCGAGCACGTTCTCGAGGAGGATGAGCAGGCCGAGCGAGGCGATGAAGATGCTGGTGCGGAAGGCGCCCCGGCGCTCGAGCTGCTGGTAGAGGAGCAGGTCGATCAGGAGCCCGGAGGCCGCCGAGGCCACGATGGCCACCAGGACCGCCGCGGCCAGCGGCAGGCGGAGCCACGTCTGGGCCACGTAGGCGTAGTAGGCGGCGAGCGCGAACACCGCGCCGTGCGCCACGTGGAAGTGGAGCGTGGTGCCGTAGATGAGCCCCCAGCCGATCGCGCAGAGCGCGTAGAGGCTCCCGACCACGAGACCGGTGGCGAGGAGCTGGAGCGCGAGATCCACGGCGAGCCCGCGTTCCCCGGGCTACTGCGCGGCCTTAATGATCTTCTCGACCTCGACCTTGCCGTCCTTGAGCACGCCCACCTCGATGTCCATCACCGCGGCGTGGTTGGGCTGGAAGACCAGCTTCCCGGAGATGGTGTCGAAGGCCTTCATGGACTCGATCGCGTTCTTGACGCCCTCCCCGTCGAGCTTGCCGCCCGCCTTCTTCATGGCCGTCTCGGCGGCCGCCGCGAAGATGCGGGTGCCGCTGTAGTACTGCACCGCGAAGAAGCCCGCGTCGGTCTTGTACCGCTCCTTGAACTTGCGGGCGAACGGCGAGTCCGGATTGAAGGGGAGCCGGGTGGTGAGCATCCCCTGCGCGCCCTTCGACTTCAGCACCTCCGGGATCTGCACCCAGGACGTCGCCGCCATCGGGATCGTGATCCCGAGCTCGCGGGCCTGGTCGGCCACGATGGCCACGTTGCGCCCGTACGAGGAGATGAACAGGAGATCGCCGCCCTGGGCCTTGAGCTTGGCGAGCTGGGCCCGGAAGTCGTTGCCGTCGAGCGCGATCTGCTCCTCGGCCAGCACCTTGCCCCCGCCCGCCCCGAAGCGATCGCGGAAGGACTTGGCCGAGTTGCGGCCCGCTTCGTCGTTGGCCACGATCATGACCGCGGCCTTGAACTTCTTCTCCTTGGTCAGCCAGTCGCAGAGGACGCCGACCTCGTTGGAGACCACC
>DATFAJ010000636.1:0-5980 GCA_035254745.1 Candidatus Methylomirabilota bacterium
GGCGAAGGCGTCCACGTCGAGCCCGGCCCGGATGGCCGCGCCCACGTACTCGATGCCGTCGGCGAGCGTGAAGGCCACCTCCTGCACCGCCGTCGAGCCGGCCTCGCGGATGTGGTAGCCGCTGATGGAGATGGGGTTCCACTTGGGCACCCGCTTCGCGCAGAAGGCGAACAGGTTGGTGATGAGGCGCAGCGAGGGCGCGGGCGGGTAGATGTACGTGCCGCGCGCCATGTACTCCTTGAGGATGTCGTTCTGGACGGTGCCGGAGAGTCGCTCCGAGGGCACGCCCTGCCGCTCGGCCACCGCCATGTAGAGGCAGAGCAGGATCGAGGCGGTGGCGTTGATGGTCATCGAGGTCGAGACCCGGTCGAGCGGGATGGCCTCGAAGAGCGCGGCCATGTCCTCCACGCTCGAGATCGCGACCCCGACCTTGCCGACCTCGCTCCGGGCGACTTCGTGGTCGGCGTCGTAGCCCATCTGGGTGGGCAGGTCGAAGGCCACGCTGAGCCCGCTCTGCCCCTGCTCGAGCAGGTAGCGGAAGCGGCGGTTGGTCTCCGCGGCCGAGCCGAAGCCCGCGTACTGCCGCATGGTCCAGAGCCGCCCCCGGTACATGGTGGGCTGCACCCCCCGGGTGTACGGGAACTCCCCCGGGAAGCCCAGGTCGCGCACGTAGTCCATCCGGTCCACGTCGGCGGGGGTGTGCAGGCGCTCGACCGGGGCGCCGCTCGAGTCCGCGAACGATCCCGGACGGTCGGATGCCCGACCGAGGGCGGGCTTGAGGGTGCGCTCCTCCCACCCCCGCCGGGCCTCCTCGAACCGCGCGCGCTCTTCCGGGGTCATCGCGACCGGATCATAGCGGGATATTCCCGTGCTTCTTGGGCGGGTTGCTGTCGCGCTTGGTATGGAGGACCTCGAGGGCCTGGATCAGCCGCCGCCGCGTGTCCCGCGGCTCGATGACCTCGTCGATGTACCCGCGCTCCGCCGCCGCGTAAGGATTGGCGAACTTTTCCCGGTACTCGCGCACCTTCTCGTCCTTCAGCGCGGCCGGGTCCGCGGCTGCTTCCATGTCCCGACGGTAGAGGATGTTCACCGCCCCGTCGGGGCCCATCACCGCGATCTCCGCGGTGGGGAACGCGAAGTTGGCGTCGCCCCGGATGTGCTTGGACGACATGACGCAGTAGGCGCCGCCGTAGGCCTTCCGGGTGATCACGGTGAGCTTCGGCACCGTCGCCTCGCAGAAGGCGAAGAGCAGCTTGGCCCCGTGCTTGATGATGCCGCCGAACTCCTGGGCGGTGCCGGGCAGGAAGCCGGGCACGTCCTCGAAGGTGACGATCGGGACGTTGAAGCAGTCGCAGAAGCGCACGAAGCGGGCGCCCTTCAGCGAGGCGTTGATGTCGAGGCAGCCGGCCAGGTGCGCGGGCTGGTTGGCCACGATCCCGACCGGCCGGCCCCCGAGCCGCCCGAACCCGATGACCAGGTTCGGCGCGTACTCGGCCTGGACCTCGAAGAAGTACCGGTCGTCGAGCACCGGTCGCACGATGTCCTTGATGTCGTAGGGCCGGTTCGGCTGCTCGGGCACCACGGTCTGCAGCTCCTCGTCGACGCGATCGATCGGGTCGAGCGTGGCGCGAACGGGTGGGTCTTCCGAATTGTTCTGGGGCAAGAACGCGAGCAGTTCGCGGATGAGGGCGAGGCACTCCTCCTCGTTCTCGGCCGCGAAGTGGGCCACTCCCGAGGTGCCGCCGTGGGTGGAGGCGCCGCCCAGCTCCTCGAACGAGACCTCCTCGTGGGTGACCGCCCGGATCACGTCCGGCCCGGTGACGAACATGTAGGAGGTGTGCTTGACCATGAACACGAAGTCGGTGATGGCGGGCGAGTACACCGCGCCCCCCGCGCACGGCCCCATGATCGCCGAGATCTGCGGCACCACGCCCGAGGCGAGGGTGTTGCGCAGGAAGATGTCCGCGTAGCCGGCCAGCGAGACCACGCCTTCCTGGATGCGGGCCCCGCCCGAGTCGTTGAGCCCGATGATCGGGGTGCCCGTCTTCATCGCCAGGTCCATGATCTTGCAGATCTTCCGCGCGTAGGCCTCGGAGAGCGAGCCGCCGAACACCGTGAAGTCCTGGGCGAACACGAACACCGCCCGGCCGTGGATGCGCCCGCTCCCGGTCACCACCCCGTCGCCCGGGATCCGCTGCTCGTCCATGCCGAAGTCGCGGCTCTGGTGGACGACGAGGCGGTCCATCTCGGCGAACGAGCCCTTGTCGAGCAGGAGCTCGATCCGCTCGCGCGCCGTCTTCTTGCCCGCCTTGTGCTGGCGGGCGATGCGATCGGGCCCTCCGGCGAGATCGGCCGCCTCGTTGCGGCGCTGGAGCTCGTCGAAGCGATCTTGGAGGGACATGGCAGGAAGACCTCTGCTGCTGGAGTATAGGGGGCCCGAAAGCGGAAAGTCAATGAATGCACGCGGTTCTCGCCCGGTTTGTTTGACTTGCTCCGAGCCGCCTGCCATACTCGGAAACCGATGACCCCGCTGGCGGTCGGCGTGATCCTCGCCTGCATCGTGGCCCTCACGATCGTGCTCATCTCCATGCTGCTGTCCTTCAAGCGGGCCGCCCAGCGGGCCGAGGGCGTGCTGGCCATCGTGGAGCGCGAGCTCCGTCCGATGACGACCGAGCTGGAGAACCTGACGTCGGAGCTGCAGAAGCTGACCCACAAGGCCAACGACAGCCTCGACCGCATCGGCGCGGTGGTCGAGCGCGTCGAGGACATCTCGGTGACCGCGGCCCGCGTGGTCGGCGCGGTGGGCGGGCTCACGCGGATCGGCCAGTACGCCGGGGTCGCGGCCGGGGTCAAGCGGGGATTCGAGGTCTTTCTCACCCGGCTCCGGCATCACTGACCGCGGGGTCGATCGACCCCGCGAAAAGGAGAAGACCATGAGCGAAGAGCGTGGAAGCGACGCGGCGGGCTATCTGGGCTGGTTCTTCCTCGGCGCGATCGCGGGCGCGGCCGCCGCGGTGCTGCTGACGCCCAAGACCGGGCGCGAGACCCGCGAGCTGCTCGCCGAGCACAGCGGCGACCTCTTCAAGCGGGCCCAGGAGGCGGCGGGTCAGGCGCAGGATCGGGCCGGCGACCTCTTCGACAAGGGGCGGGAGTACTTCGAGGAGCAGGCCCAGCGGCTGACCTCCGCCTTCGAGGCGGGACGCTCGGCCATGAAAGAGGAGATCACGCGCGGCCGCTCCAACTGACCGGCACCAACCGACCGAATGCCTGAGGTCGAGCTGCCAAAGCCCGAGGAGCTGCACGAGCACGCCGAGAATCAGTTCAGTCGCCGGGTCGCGCTGGTCACGGCCGTCTTCGCGGTGGTCCTGGCCATCGCGGCCCTCGGCGGCAACCACGCCATGAAGGAGATGCTGCTGTCCCAGCAGCAGTCCTCCGATCAGTGGGCCTTCTACCAGGCCAAGGTCATCCGCGAGCACCTCTACCGCGGCCAGAAGCTCCGGCTCGAGGCCGATCTCGTCGAGCGCGACACCAGCCTCAGGCCGGAGGCCCGGAAGAAGCTCGAGGATTTGCTCGCCAAGCTCGACGAGGAGGAGAAGCGCTACAACGTCGAGAAGAAGGACATCGAGAAGGCGGCGAAAGCGCTCGAGCACCAGCGGGACGGCTTCGCGGCCCGCGATCCGTACTTCCTGGTCGCGGAGGCCCTGCTCCAGATCGCGATCGTGATGTCCTCCGTCTCGATCCTGGCCCGCTCCCGCGTGATCTTCTCGTTCAGCCTCGGCCTCGCGGTGATCGGCGCGATCCTCACCGTCAACGGCTACTTCATGCTGTTCCAGCTCCCCTTCATGCACGGCGGCGGCCACTGATCTCCCTCTCCCCGCTGGGGAGAGGGCAGGGTGAGGGGTCCAGGGCGAGGGGAACGCGCGAGACGAGTAGGCCTACCGCCTGAAGTCGGCCCGGGTGGGCAGCAGCCGATCGGCGATGAGGTTCCGCATCATCTCCACCGTCCCGCCGCCGATCGCGAACATCCGGGCGTCGCGGACCATGCGCTCGAGCGGCAGCCCGCGCCCGTAGCCGGCGGCGCCGTGGATCTGGAGCGCCTGACCGGTCACCTCCTGCGCCATCTCGGCCGCGAGCGTCTTGGCCTTCGCCGCCTCGAGCGCGTCCGGGAACCCGGCGGCGGCGTTGGCGGCCGCGCGATGGATCAGGAGCCGGGCCGCGTCGAGCCGGATCGCCATGTCGGCCAGCTTCCAGCGAATCCCCTGGAACTCCCCGATGGCCCGCCCGAACTGCCGGCGCTCGGCCGCGTAGGCGAGCGCCAGCTCGTACGCGCCCTGGCCGAGCCCCAGCGCGACGGTGGCCGCGCCCAGCCGCTGGCCGTTGTAGGCCTGCATCAGCTGCTTGAAGCCCTCCGGCGGGCCCACCAGCACGTGATCCCTCGGCACGCGGCAGCCGTCGAAGTGCAGGCGCCCCTCGGGAATGCCGCGCAGGCCCATCGTGTGGTCGCGGTCGCCGATGCGGAAGCCCGGGGTGTCGCGCTCGACGAAGATGCCCCCGATGCCGGCGGCACCCGGTGCGCGGCTCATCCGACAGTACACGAGGTAGAGCCGCGAGGTCCCGGCCCCGGTGATCCAGCGCTTCTCGCCGGTGAGCGCGTAGCCCTCGGGCGCTTCGTCCGCGCGAGTCGCCAGGTCGGTGGCCGCCGATCCCGCCTCGGGCTCGGTGATCGCGATGGCCGGCTTGTCGCCGTCCAGCACCCAGGGGAAGTAGCGGCGCTTCTGCGCTTCACTTCCGTAGGCCGCGAGTGCGCCTACCACGCCCAGGCTTCCCTCGACCACGATGCGCGCGGTGACCCCGCACACCCGCGCGATCTCCTCCACCACGAGGAGGACGTCCAGGATGGAGGCGCCCGCGCCGCCGTATTCCCGGGGAATGGTGAGGCCCATGAAGCCGGCCCGCACCAGGTCCTTCACGTTGTCCCAGGGGTACTGCTCGTGGGCGTCCCAGCGCGCGGCGCGCTCGCGGAACGTTCCGTCGGCGAGCTCGCGGGCGCGGAGTCGGAGCGCTTCCTGCTCGGCGGTGAGTCGAAAGTCCATGACCGCCCCTCAGCCTGCCCTCTCCCCTTCCGGGGAGAGGGAGGTCATATGTGGATGGGGTGGCCGAGAGCGGCGAGCGTCGCCTCGAGTGCCGCCTCGGAGAGCGTCGGGTGGGCGTGGATGGTGTGGACGATCTCCTCCAGCGTCGCCTCGAGGGTGCGGCCCACCGCGAACTCGTGGATCAGCTCGGTGGCCTCGGGGCCCACGATGTGCACGCCGAGGATCTCGCCGGTGCCCTTGTCGGCCACCACCTTGACGAACCCCTCGGTATCGCCGAGCGCGACGGCCTTGCCGCTCGCGGTGAACGGGAACTTCCCGACCGCGATCTCGCGCCCGCCGCCACGGGCCACCGCCTCGGATACGCCGATCGAGGCGACCTGGGGCCGGCAGTAGGTGCAGGAGGGGACGTTGCCGTAGTCCACCGGACGCGGGGTCTGCCCCGCGATGGCCTCCGCCGCGACCACCCCCTCGGCCATCGCCTTGTGGGCCAGCATCTGGTGCCCCGCCATGTCGCCGATGGCGTAGATCCCCTTCACCGAGGTCTCCATGGTGGCCGACACGGTCACGAAGCCCTTCTCGGTGGCGACCGAGAGCGGCTCGAGCCCGAGCCCGCGGGTGCGGGCGGCCCGTCCCACCGCCATCAGCACCTGGTCGGTCTGGAGGGTCTCGGTCTTGCCCTCCGCCTCCACCGTCACCGCGACCGAGGAGGCCCCCGGCGTCACCGACTGCACGCGCACCCCGGTGCGAACAGTGATGCCCCGCCGGGAAAAGAGCCGCGCGATCTGGGCCGAGACCTCCTCGTCCTCGATGGGCAGCACCCGCGGCAGCGCCTCGAGCACCGTCACCGAGGTGCCGTACGCCGCGTACACGTCGGCGAACTCGACGCC
>DATFAJ010000637.1:0-4913 GCA_035254745.1 Candidatus Methylomirabilota bacterium
GGGGCTCGTCGCCGAAGAGGGCCTGCAGACCCGATGCGTCGAGGTAGACATAGCCGGCGCCGGTCTCTTCCACGCGGGGCGAGTGCGCGAGGGCAACCTGGAGGAGGGCTCCGGGAAGCGGCGGCGCATTCGTCAGCAGGAGACAGGCGATACGGGTCATTGATTCAGGGTCCAGTCGAGAGTCCAGCTCCCCTCACCCTGCCCTCCCAGGGGGGAGAGGGAGTGGAGACGGGAGCGGGAGATGGAGACCTCGGAGCGGAGGCCCGCCAGGCGGGTGAGCTGACGCAGGCCCATCCACTGAGGCGCGAGGCGCCGGGTGGCCAGCACCAGCGAGGCGGGGCTGCCCTCGCGATGCCGCTCGCTGCGCACGATCAGGATGGTGTCGGTGCCTTCCACCGCGCGCTGCAGGCGAATGGCCGCGGAGGCGGGCACCGGGCCGAGGTCGTCCAGGTCCAGCACGACCAGCGCGAAGCCCGGACAGCGGGCGAGCAGATCGGCGGCGCTGAGCGCCACCCGCAGGCGGCCACCACAGCGCACCCAGAGCAAGGCCGAGAGGTCGGCGCCCGCCGCGGCGATGGACGTGGGATCGAGCGCGTCCGTCCCGTCCACGAACGCCACCTGGCTGCCCCCCTCGCGGCTGCCCCTGCTGCTACCCCTGCTGCAATCCGAAGCCGTGATCCGGGCGATGAGGGCGAGGAGCAGGCTGCTGGCGCCGGAGGATCGGGGACCGACGATCTCGCTGAGCCGGCCCGGCGCGAACAGGCCGAGCAGGCCGTCGATCCCTTCGCGCTCCCACCCTGGCGGAGGTGAGGACTCGATCGGGATGCCCATCGGCACCAATTACACGTCACTTGTTTAGTATATTTCAACAACAAGATACAGGGGAGGAGAATCCGGGCCTCCACTAGATGCAGGGGCTACTCGGGTCCCTGCCGGCCGAACCGACCGCGGATCAGCGCCACGTAGGCCGCCGCGTAGACCAGCACGCCGCAGAGGTACACCGTCCAGGCCACCGCCCAGATCGGCGCCCCTGCCGCGTACCGGGTGAAGCCCTCGTACGCGAAGATGCTCAGGAAGACGCCGGACGGCGCCATGAGCAGCGCCGCGACGATCCGCAGGGCCGAGCCGCGCGACACCGCCCACGGGGCCAGCAGCAGACCCGCCTGCGAGGCGAGCCCCATCACCCCGAAGATGGCCAGGCTGATCAGGTCGGTGCGCTCGGGCTCCGACATGCGCCCGAAGCCGTACGCGGCGGTCGCGAAAGCGGCCGCGAGCGACAGGCCGGTGAGCCAGGTCAGCACGAAGAACACCGCGAGCACGCCCGGACGATCAGCCAAGCCAGGGCATCTCGACGCGACGGCGCGCCTCGAAGGCCTCGATGGCGGGCCCCTGCTCGAGGGTCAGCGCCAGCTCGTCCCGTCCCGTGAGCAGCCCGTGCTTGCGGAACGCGTCCACCTCGAACCGGATCGCCGGGCCGTCGGCCCCCGCGATCGTCTGGGCCTCCAGGTCCACCGTCAGCGTGGTGCCCGGCCGCTCCGCGAGCCGGCGGCGCAGGCCGGCCGCGGTCTCGGCCGGCACCACCACCGCGAGCGCGCCGTTCTTGAAGCAGTTCTCGAAGAAGATGTCGCCGAAGCTCGGGCCGATCACCACGCGGATGCCGTAGTCGAGGAGCGCCCACACCGCCATCTCCCGCGAGGAGCCGCAGCCGAAGTTCTCCGCGGTCACCAGCACCCGGGCGCCCCGGTACGCGGGGCGGTTCAGCACGAAGTCGGCCCGCTCCTCCCCGCCCGCGTCGAAGCGCACGTCGTGGAAGAGCAGCGGCCCGTAGCCGCTCTCGCGCGGCCGGCGCAGGAAGCGGGCCGGGATGATGCGGTCGGTGTCGAGGTTGGGCAGGTCCATCGGCGCGGCCACCGCGGTGAAGCGAACGAAGGGTTCCATGGCCAGGCCCTCAGGCGAGCGTTCGCACGTCGGTGAGCCGCCCGGTGACCGCGGCGGCGGCCGCCATCGCCGGGCTCATGAGATGGGTGCGCGCGCCCTTGCCCTGGCGGCCCTCGAAGTTGCGGTTGGAGGTGCTCGCCACCCGCTCGCCCGCGGCCGCGGTATCGCCGTTCATGCCGACGCACATCGAGCAGCCCGGCTCGCGCCACTCGAAGCCGGCGTCGGTGAAGACGCGGTGCAGCCCCTCGGCCTCGGCGGCGCGCTTGACCCCGCCCGAGCCCGGCACCACCAGCGTGGGCACCATCGCCCGCCGGCCCCGCGCCACGCCGGCGGCGGCGCGGAGATCCTCGAGGCGGCTGTTGGTGCACGAGCCGATGAACACGCGGCTCACCGGGGTGCCCGCGAGCGGCGCGCCCGCGGTCAGCCCCATGTAGGCGAGCGCGCGCTCCACGCTGGCGCGCCGCGCGGGGTCGCCCATCGTGGCGGGATCCGGGACGTGGCCGGTGATGGGCAGGGCGTCCTGCGGGCTCGTGCCCCACGTGACGGTCGGGGCAATCTCGCCCGCGTCGAGCGTGACCTCGCGATCGAAGACCGCGTCGAGGTCGGAGGGCAGCGTCCGCCAGTGGGCGAGCGCCCGCCCCCACATCTCGCCCCGGGGTGCGAACGGCCGACCCTCGAGATACGCGAGGGTGGTCTCGTCGGGCGCGACCATGCCCGCGCGCGCACCGGCCTCGATGGACATGTTGCAGACCGTCATGCGCTCGTCCATCGACATGGCCCGGATGACCGGCCCCGCGTACTCGATGGCGTGCCCCACCCCGCCGCCCGCGCCGATCCGGGCGATGATCGAGAGGATCACGTCCTTGGCCGTCACCCCGAAGGGCCGCGCGCCCGTCACCGTGATCCGCATCACGCGCGGCTTCCGCTGCCAGAGGCACTGGGTGGCGAGCACGTGCTCCACCTCGGTGGAGCCGACGCCGAAGGCGAGCGCGCCGAACGCGCCGTGGGTCGCGGTGTGCGAGTCACCGCACACGAGCACGATGCCGGGCTGGGTCACGCCCTGCTCGGGGCCGATCACGTGGACGATGCCCTGCCGGGGCTCGCCGCGCCCGAAGAACGTGATGCCGAGTCGCCCGGTGTGGCGGCCGAGATCCGCGACCATCCGGCGCACCTCGGGGTCCGCGATCTCCCCGGCGCCCGGCGCGGTCGGCACGTAGTGGTCGGCGGTGGCCACGCACGCCTCCGGCCGGCGTACCGGGCGGCCCTTCCGCTCGAGGCGCTCGAGCGCGTGCGTGGACCCCTCGTGCAGCAGGTGGCGGTCGACGTAGAGGAGGGTCTGACCGCCCGGGCCCTCCGCCACCACGTGGCGGGCCCAGATCTTCTCGAACATCGTCCGGGGTGGAGACGCCATCAGCGACCCGCGAACTTCTCCTCGATGGCGTGCCACCAGTCGAAGCCCACGCGGCGGAAGATGTCCATCGGGCTCAGCACCGGGCCGGGCTGCCAGTCGGTGCCGTGCTCCTTCAGGTACGCGAGCGACTTCTCCATCGCGGGCACCGCGGCGGCCATGCACACCGCGGGGAAGATCACCATCTTGAAGCCCAGGCGCTCGAGTTCCGACACCTTGATCGCGGGGGTCTTGCCGCCGATCACCATGTTGGCGAGCAGCGGGGCCTTGATCTCGCGCGCCACCCGCCGGATCTCGTCCTCGGTCTGGGGCGCCTCGAAGAAGATGACGTCGGCGCCCGCCGCCGCGTAGCGGTTGCCGCGGTCGATCGCGTCGTCGAGCGAGGTGACCGCGCGGGCGTCGGTGCGGGCGATGATGACGAAGTCGGGATCGGTGCGGTACTCCGAGGCGGCCCGGATCTTGTCACAGAACTCCTCGGTCGGGATCACCTGCTTGCCCGCGATGTGCCCGCACTTCTTGGGCGACACCTGGTCCTCGATGTGCAGCCCCGCCACCCCCGCCTTCTCGTACTCCCGCACCGTCCGCACCACGTTGAGCGCGTTGCCGTAGCCGGTGTCGGCGTCCGCGATCACCGGCAGCGACACGCAGGAGGCGAGATGCCCCGCGTGATTGGCCATCTCGGTGGCGGTGGCCAGCCCCAGGTCGGGCTGACCCAGATGCGAGGCCGCGGTGCCCGCGCCGGTCATGTAGACGGCCTGGAAGCCGGCCGCCTCGATCAGGCGCGCGGAGAAGCCGTCGTAGGCGCCGGGAGCCACGATGATCCCGGGGGCCTGGAGCATCTGACGGAGGCGTGTGGTGGTGCGCATGGGCAGGAACCTTTCCCGGGCGCTCGGCCCGACGGGAACTGCGCGGCCAGCTGAGGCTCGCCTGCGTGGGCGATTGTTGTACAATCCCGCACGGGCTGTCAACCGCACCGGAGCCGACCAATGCCATTCGCCGACGTCGCCGGAGTCAGGCTGTTCTACGAGGAGACGGGCGAGGGCGCCCCTCTCATCTTCGTGCACGAGTTCGCGGGCGACTACCAGAGCTGGCACCTGCAGGTGCGCTTCTTCGCGCGCCGCTACCGCACCATCGCCTACAACGCGCGCGGCTACCCGCCCTCCGACGTGCCCGACCGGGCCGAGGCCTACTCGCAGGAACAAGCCGCCGATGACATTCTGGCGATCCTGGACCATCTGAAGATCCCGAAGGCGCACGTCTGCGGGCTCTCCATGGGCGGCTACGCGGTGCTGCACTTCGGGCTGCGCCATCCCGAGCGCGCGCTCTCGCTCACGGTGGCGGGCGCGGGCTACGGCAGCGTGCCCGGAGAGCGCGAGCGCTTCCGCAAGGACGTGGACGAGACCGCGCGGCGCTTCGAGACCGACGGCATGGCGGGCGTGGCCTCCTTCTACACCAAGGGGCCGACCCGGGTGCAGTTCATGGACAAGGACCCGAAGGGCTGGCAGGAGTTCTACGATCAGTTCACCGCCCAGTCCGCGAAGGGCCACGCGCTGACGATGCGGGGAGT
>DATFAJ010000638.1:0-3612 GCA_035254745.1 Candidatus Methylomirabilota bacterium
AGGTCGTCAAGAACGTGGCGGGCTACGATCTCCCGAAGCTCTACATCGGCTCCTTCGGCACGCTCGGGATCCTGGTCGAGGCCACCTTCAAGCTGCGTCCGCGCGCGGACGTCGACCGGCTGGTGATCGCGCGCTTCGACCGCCTGAAGGACGCGGGTCAGGGCGCGCGCGCGGTGCTCGGCTCCGACCTGATCCCCTCGGCGCTCGAGCTGGTCGATGGGGAGACGCTGCGCCGGCTCGGCGAGGGCGGCGGCGCCGCGCTCCTCGTCGGCCTCGACGGCATCGCGCCGCAGGTGGAGTGGGAGGTGGCGGAGCTCGACCGCCTGCTCGGCCCCCTGGGCCGGGCCGGCAGCCGCGTGCTCGATGGGCCCGAGCGTGACGAGACCTGGCGGACGCTCGGGGGGCTCGGGCGCCCGGGTCACGATGGAGTGGCGGCGGTGATGAAGTGGGCGGTGCTGCCGACCCAGCTCGCCGAGCTGATGGACGCCGGGGCGGCCGCCGCCCGGCGCAACGGGCTCGGCGCGGCGCTGTCCGCGCACGCGGGCATGGGCCTCGTCACCGCCATCCTGTCCGGCGGCGCGGATCCGGGCGCGGTGGTGGCCACGCTCACCGAGTGGCGGGCGCTCACCAACGGCGTGGGTGGCCACGCGATGGTGGAGTGGGCGCCGCTCGCGGTGAAGGAGCGGGTGGCGGTGTGGGACGCGCCGGGGCCGACGCTGCGTCTCATGAAGGGCATCAAGGAGCGCCTCGACCCGGGCGGGCTCCTGAACCCCGGCCGCTTCGTGGGAGGAATCTGACCCGATGGCCCACGCCCCGACGACCACCGATCAGGCGCCCCGCGCCCCGCTCACGCTGCACGGGCAGAGCGTGGAGGGCGTCGATCGCTGCGTGCACTGCGGGCTCTGCCTGGCCTACTGCCCGACCTTCTCCGAGCTGGGCACCGAGATGGACTCCCCCCGCGGGCGCATCCTGTTGATCAAGTCGCTGGCCGAGGGTCGGATCGCGCTGACCGACTCCGCGACCGCGCACCTCGATCTCTGCCTCGGCTGCCGCGCCTGCGAGACGGTCTGCCCCTCCGGCGTGCCCTACGGCCAGCTCATCGAGACGGCGCGCGCGGAGATCGAGCGTCAGCGTCCGGGCGGCCCCTTACGCCGGGTCTTCCGCTGGGTGAATTTCTCGCTGCTCCTCCCGAGCCCCCGGCTCCTGCGGCTGGCCGCGGCGGGTCTTCGCTTCTACCAGGCGAGCGGGCTCCAGCGCCTGGTGCGCGGATCGGGCCTGCTCGGGCTCCTGCCCGCGTCACTGCGGCACTGGGAGCCGCTCCTGCCCGATCTGCCCCCCGCCGCGGACCGCGCGCCGCTGCCCCAGGTGACGCCGGCCGAGGGCGCGCGGCGCGGGCGGGTGGGCCTGCTCACCGGCTGCATCCAGCAGGCGGTCTTCGGACCGCACAACCGGGCGACCGCGCGGGTCCTGGCGCGCAACGGCCTCGAGGTCATCGCCCCGCGCGCGCAGGCCTGCTGCGGGGCGCTGCACGCGCACGCGGGCGAGCACGACACCGCGCTCGCGCTGGCCCGGCGCACCATCGAGGCCTTCGAGCGCGCCCAGGTCGAGCAGGTGGTGGTCAACACCTCGGGCTGCGGCGCGCACATGAAGTCGTACGGCACGCTGCTGGCGGGTGACCCCGCGTGGCGCGACCGCGCCGCCCGCTTCGCCGCCGGCGTGCGCGACGTCTCCGAGATCCTCGCCGAGCAGCCGCTGCGCGGGCCGCTGCGGCCGGTCCCGCGCACCGTCACCTATCACGATCCGTGTCACGTCGTGCACGGGCAGAAGATCCGCGCCCAGCCCCGCGCGCTCCTGGCCCAGATTCCCGGGCTGCGGGTGGTGGAGCTCAAGGAGGCCGACTGGTGTTGCGGCTCGGCCGGGACGTACAACCTGACCCAGCCGGAGATGGCCACGCGGCTGCAGGAGCGGAAGGTCGCCCACGTGCAGGCCACCGGGGCGGACGCGGTGGTCACCGCCAATCCCGGCTGCATCATCCAGATCGCCCAGGGGCTCGCGGCCAAGGGCTCACCGGTCGAGGTGCTCCACATCGTCGAGCTGCTCGACCAGGCCACTTCCCCCTCGCCCCCGAAGGGGGAGAGGGCAGGGTGAGGGAGATCCTGGAATGGCCCGCGTGAAGGTGCTCGACGTCACCGACCTGCCCGCCGGCAAATCGGCGCTGGTCAGCGTGGCCGGCCGGGACGTCGCGGTGTTCCGCCGCGGCGACGAGGTCCTGGCCATCGGCAACGAGTGCCCGCACCAGGGCGGCAGCCTCTGCGACGGCTGGGTGGAGGGCGACATCGTGGTCTGCCCCCTGCACGGCTGGGAGTTCGACGTGCGCTCCGGCGCGTGCATGACGGTGCCCGGCGAGAACGTCCCGCGCTACGCGGCCACGGTGGAGGACGACGTGATCTATCTCGAGGAGATTGAGTGAGCGATCCGGGTGCCGCCGACCGCGTCCCGCAGGAGCACAAGGCCACCGCGCCCCGCGCGATCGGCTGCTTCGTGCTGACCATCTCGGACTCGAAGACGCCCGAGACCGACACGAGCGGCGCCCTCATCCGCGAGCGGCTCACCGGGGCCGGGCACACCGTGGTCGGCCACGCCATCGTGCGGGACGAGCCGACCCAGGTCGCGGCGGTGATCCGGAAGGGCTGCGGAGATCCCGCCGTCGAGGCGTTCATCCTCACCGGCGGCACCGGCGTCACGTCGCGCGACTCGACCTTCGAGGCGGTGGAGGCCCTGCTGGACAAGCGCCTCACCGGGTTCGGCGAGCTCTTCCGCATGCTCTCCTACGCGGAGGTGGGCGCGGCGGCCATGCTCTCCCGCGCCCAGGGCGGTGTGGTGCAGGGGCGGGCGCTCTTCTCGCTGCCCGGCTCGCCCAACGCGTGCCGGCTCGCGCTGGACAAGCTCATCCTGCCCGAGCTGGGGCACGTGCTGCGTGAGGTGCGGCGGTGACGGCCGGCAGGCGCCGACGCGCCCGGGCGCGTGATTTGGCGGACGCGGTATAATCGGTCAGTCCTCGATCGCGACACCGCCCAGGAGGCAACGCAGATGCGTCATCCGGCTCTCCCCTTCGCCCTCGTCGTGTCCCTCGTCCTGGCCCCGCTGGCCGCCGCTCCGGCCCGCGCCGCGGATCCGCTGTGGCGGGAGAGCCCGGGGGCCACCGCGCCGCCGGACATCGTCCGGCTCAACGACTTCATGCACGACCTCTCGGAGCGCATGAAGCCCTCGCTGGTCCAGGTGCGCGTGCGCCGGGCCGTCGAGCCCGCGGCGGAGGGCAGCCAGGAGCAGCCGGGCAGCCCCGAGGAGCGGCGCAGCGCCGGGTCAGGGTTCATCATCAGGGAAGATGGCTATCTGGTGACCAACGCCCACGTGGTGGGCGACGCCGAGCGCATCCAGGTGCGCCTGAGCGACGGCCGCCGCTTCGACGGCCGGCTGGTGGGGCTCGACGAGCGGGTGGATCTGGCCCTGCTGAAGATCGACGCCAGCGGACTCCCGGTGGCCCTGCTGGGTGACTCCAACCGCACCCGCGTGGGTGAGTTCGTGCTCGCGCTCGGGCACCCCTTCGGGCTC
>DATFAJ010000639.1:0-3350 GCA_035254745.1 Candidatus Methylomirabilota bacterium
GAACCACCCGCTGGCCACCAGGGCCGCCACCGCGCCACCGAACGAGTGGCCGACCAGGGTGACCGCTCCTGCGGCCTCCGCCTCGATGATCGCGGCCACGTCGGCCGCGTGTGCGCCGATGCCGTAGGGGCCCTCCCGCACCGAGCGGCCGTGGCCCCGGAGGTCCGGCGCGAGCCACCGCCCTCGCCAGGAGCGCTCGACGAGCGGGAGCAGGGGCTCCCAGACCGACGCGTTCGCCCCCATGCCGTGGAGGAGGACGAGGAGCGGCTCGCCCCGGCCGCCCCGCGCCGCCCAGATCCCCCGCTCCGTGGCCGCCCCGGACACCGCCATGTCGCGCTCGTCCTCCCGGCCGGCTATGATACGACCTCATGAAACGACAGAACATCCAGCCCTTGTCTCTCAGCCAGCGAATCGTCGGCGGCCACGTCCTCTACTCCCACGTGGTGGTCGTCGAGGGCAAGAAGACGGTCTTCGTGTCCGGCCAGCTGGCCCGCGGCCCGGCCGGCGAGGTCGTCGGGCCCGGCGACATGCGCGCGCAGCTCCGTCAGGTGGGCGAGAACATCAAGGCCGCGCTGGCCGCGGCCGGCGCCACCCTCGCCGACATCGTGAAGACCAACACCTACGTCACCGACATCGAGGAGTTCTTCAAGCACGTCGACGTCCGCATGGAGTACTTCGGCGCGCTGCCGACCAGCACCACGGTGGAGGTGCGCAAGCTCGCCCACCCCGACCTGCTGGTCGAGGTGGAGGCGATCGCGGTCGTCGACTGACCCCTCAGGTGGCGCGGGCCGCGGGCCGCCGCGCGATGTCCGCGGCGATCTCGCGGCCCAGGGCGGCGCCGCGCTCCGCGAACTCGCGGCAGAGGCCGGTGTAGCGCGCGGGGTCGAGCAGCGCCTCCATCTGCGACGGGGTGAGCCCCGCGCTCACGTGCGGGTCCAGCGCCAGCATCTCGCGGAAGGGGCGCGACTGCGTGACCGAGCCCTGCGCCGCCTCGTAGACCGCGTCGTGCGCGCGCTGCCGCCCGATCTGCCGGCCCAGCTCGAGCATGAGGGCCTCGGCCATGATGAGGCCGCCCGAGAGGTCGAGGTTCGCGCGCATGCGCTCCGGGAAGACCTGCAGGCCGTCCATGAGGACGGCCACGCGCTCCAGCATGTCGCCGGTCAGCTCGCAGGCCTGCACGATGGCCCGGCTCATCATGATGCTGGTGGTGCGGTCGGCCTCGTGCTCGGTCTGCATGGCCTCGAGCGCGAGCGGCACCAGCGCGCGGATCTGGGCGGAGGCCGCGATGATGTCCTGCGAGAGCTTGGGATTGCGCTTCTGCGGCATCGTGCTGCTGCCCACGGTGCCGGGCGGCACCGGCTCCTCGACCTCGCCGAACTCCTGCTTCATCAGCGTGTAGACCTCGCGCCCGATCTTGCTGCACGTCGAGGCGAGCATCCCGAGCAGCGTCACGTACTCGGCCTGGTGATCGCCGATGGTGCGCGCGGGCAGCGGCATCGGGGTCATGCCGAGGTGGGCCGCCATCTTCTCCTGGGTGGCCAGGCCCAGCTCGCCCAGCGAGGCGAGCGTGCCCGCGCCGCCGCCGAGCATCGCCACGAACACGCGCCTCTCGCAGCCCTGCAGCCGCTCCACGTGGCGGCCCAGCTCGTCGATCCACACCGCGACCTTGAAGCCGAAGGTGGCCGGCACCGCGTGCTGGCCGTGGGTGCGCCCGGGCAGCAGCACGTCCTTGGTGCGCTCGGCGAGGTCGGCGAGGGTGGTCAGGATCGTCGCGAGCTGGCGCAGGAAGATCTCGTGGGCCCGGCGGACCTGGAGGAGCTGGCCGGTCTGGGTGACGTTCTGGGTGGTCGCGCCCCAGTGCACGTAGCCGCCGGCGTCACCCTCGCACGCCCGATCGAGCTCCCACACCAGCGGCACCAGCGGATGCCCGGTGCGGGCCAGCCCCTCGCGGACCGCGCCGAGATCGAGGAAGGCCAGATGCGCCTTGCGGACGATCTCGCGGGCCGCCGCCTCGGGGATGATCCCCAGCTCGGCCTGGGCCCGGGCCAGGGCGGCCTCGACGTCTAGCCAGGACTGAAAGCGTGCCGGTTCGGTGAACAGGGCGCGGACACCGGGGTCGTCGATGCGGAGGGACGTGGGCTCCTCGAGCATGGGCATGTCTCCGATCAGGAGGGAGCGGTGAGCTGACCCAGGCGCCACCGCAGCCGCTCGAAGCCGGCCGCGGGCGGCGGATCGATGACGAGCGCGAGCGTGCCCCCGGCGTGGAGCGAGCACGCGTACTGGAACCGGCCGGGCTTCCGGAACGGGATCCGGTAGGTCTGTCGGGAGCCGAGGATGATCGGGCCGATCTGGTGGATGACGTCGTCGTCGTTGGTGAGCACGAGGACGTCGCGCACCCCGACCGTCAGGTGGATCGGCGAGGGCAGGACGCTCCACGCTTCGCCGGCCTTGAGGCGCGCGGCGGTGCCCGGCGGGATCACGAACGTCAGCGCGTGCGAGCCCGCCGGCAGCGGGGCGAAGGCGGCCCAGCCGATCGTCGCGAGGGCGAGCGCGAGGCCCGCCGCCGCGAGCGCCGCGGGCCGGCGGGTCACCGCACCTCCGCGCGGGTCGTCATCCGGCCGCTCCGCTCGAACTCGAGGGTGAGGGTGACGGTCTGGCCCGGGGTCAGCGCTCGCTTGAGCCCGATCAGCATCAGGTGATAGGAGCCCGGCCGGAGCTCCACGCGCGCGCCCGGGGCCAGCGCGATCTTGTCCACCCGCTCCATCATCAGCATGCCGGACATGCTGCGCGTCTCGTGCAGCTCGACCCGCTCGGCGACGTCGGCGGTCGCCGCGACCAGGGCGTCCGGGGCCGGCCCGCGATTGCGGAGGGTGACGTATCCCGCCGCGGTGCTCTCCGCGCCCGGCCGCGCGTCGGGCATGACCGGGGCCCGGCGGACCCAGGCCTTCTCCAGGCGGATCGCGTTCTCCTGGGCGACCGCGGCCGGGACCACGACCAGGCCGGCGAGCGCGAGAACGAGCAATCGGCGCATCGGCTCACTCCTCGAGCAGAGTGCGAACGTCGTGCAGGACGTCCTCCACCCGAGTGCCGAAGGGCGCCATGACGCGCAGGCGGCCGGTCCGGTCGATCAGGAACACGGAGGCGGAGTGGTGGATCAGGTACATCGGCGGCTTGGTGCCGGGTAGCTCGCGCCGGACCACCGACACCCCGTAGGCCTTCCACACCGGGGCCAGCCGGTCCATGGGCCCGGTGAGCCCGAGGAAGGTCTTGTCGAACTGCTCGGTGTAGGCGCGGAGGTGCGCCGGTGTGTCCCGCTCGGGGTCGACGCTCACGTAAACCACCTGCACCCG
>DATFAJ010000640.1:0-29488 GCA_035254745.1 Candidatus Methylomirabilota bacterium
GAGCCTCACGTCCTTCTTCGCCCGGCAGACCGACCTGGCCCGCCAGGCGGTCGGCCGGGCCGGCGCCGGCCCGGCCGACCGCCTGGCGGGCCAGGTCGGTCTGCCGGGCGAAGAAGGACGTGAGGCTCTCGCGCGGCTCCTCGCGGGCGCCGGCCGCGGTGGGGGAAGCGTAGACCGGGATCCGGAGGTAGACGCTCGGGCGGCCCGGGTGCCCCGCGTCGCGCCAGGCCTCGCGGTACGGCGCGAGCTGGGCCTGCAGGTCCGCGATCTCGGTCGAGCGCAGGCCGACGAAGATGGGCAGGCCCATCCGGCCGGCGGCCGGGAACGTCTCGTCGCTGGTGGCGGCCATGCGGAGCGGCGGATGCGGCACCTGGTAGGGCCGCGGCGCCACCGTGGCGTTGTCGACCTGGTAGAACTCGCCCCGATGGCTGAACGGCTCGCCGGTCCAGGCCCGGCGGAGGATGTCGAGGGCCTCGCGGAAGCGGGCCTGGCTCTCCGCGTACGGGACGCCGTAGGTGTCGTAGGTGCGCACCACGCCGCTGCGCCCGATGCCGAACTCGAAGCGCCCCTCGCTGATGTGGTCGACCGTCGCCACCTCCTCGGCGATGCGGAGGGGATGGTTCAGCGGGAGGACCTGCACCGCGGTGCCGACCCGGACCCGCCGGGTGCGGGCCGCCACCGCGCTCGCGACCTGGAGCGAGGCGGAGATGACCGAGCGCGTGGGGGTGAAGTGGATCTCGCCGAGCCAGACGCAGTCGACGCCCCCGGCCTCCGCGCGCTCGGCGGTCTCGAAGATGTCACGGAACGCGGTGGCCTGATCCGCCCCGTGGCGCAGCTCCTCGACGAAGACCCCGAAGTGCATGTATGGCGAGGATACTGAACCGCGCGGCGTGGCGGAGTCAAGGGCGCGCGCGGGCCCGCCGTCGCGACGATCGGCCCGGGGGGCGGTACCATCGGCGGACATGCCATTCGGGCTCGCGCAGCCCGACGTCCCGGCCGACCAGACGGACCAGGGGCGACGCCACCGCTCGTTGTCGCGCTGGTGAACAGCGCGGCGCTCGGCAACGGCTACTGGCAGTACTGACGATTGCAGGAGACCAGCCGCATCATGCGTCCGAGCTCCGGTGATCCCGGGGGCGGGCGCCTAGCCGCCCGCCCCCGGGGTGTGCTCGAAGGGTAGCTTGGTGTAGCGCGCCTTCTCGACCTCGAGCACGAGCGCCACCCGCCCCTCGGGGCTGCGGAACGGGAAGGGCTTGCCGGTGTACTTGCGCGAGATCGGGTCCATGATCGCGAGGCCGGGGTCGGGCCTCCGCTCCACGACGCGGGCGCGCATCTGGACCTCCCGGTAGGGATCGCGGAAGTCCACGATCGAGAGCGCCACCCGCGGGTCCCGGCGAGTGTTCCGCGCCTTGAGCGACCCCTCGCCGGTGCAGATCAGGATGCGGTCGCCCTCGCGCCCCACCCAGACCGGCACGCTCTGGGGCGAGCCGTCGGCCATCAGGGTGGCGAGATGGGCGAAGTTGGGGCCGTCGATGAGCTGCTTGACGTCCTGGGACAGGGGCGTCGACATTTGTGTGGTCTCCTTTCACCGGTGGTAGCATACCCGGGCCATGAAACGAGGGCGTCTGATCGGCCTGACCGCAGCGGTCGCGCTGATCGCCCTGGCCTACGGCGGCTACGTCTGGTGGCAGAGCCGGAAGCACGTCGCCACCGACGACGCCTACGTCGAGGGTAACATCGTGGTCATCAGTGCCAAGGTCGCGGGCCACGTGGAGTCCATCAGCGTCGACGACAACCGCGCGGTCAGGGCCGGCGACCTCCTGCTCCGGATCGATCCCCGCGACTACGCGGCCAAGCGCGACCAGGCCCGGGCCGCGGTGGCGGTCGCGGCGGCCAGCCAGCAGGCCACCCGCTCCGAGACCCAGCTGACCCGCGAGACCACCGCGGCCCAGGTCGAGGAGGCGCGCGCCGCGCTCGAGTCCGCCCGGGTGGCCGAGCAGGCGGCCCAGTCGGCGGTGGTCGAGACGCGGGCCACCCTCGAGGCCAAGCACGCGGCCACCGCGGCGATGAGCGCGGAGGTCACCGGCTGGCAGTCCACCCAGCGCCAGAACGCGCGAGAGAAGGAGCGGATGCGCCGGCTGCTCCAGGGCGGCTTCGTCTCCCAGCGCGACTTCGACCAGGCCGAGATGGCCGACGCCACCGCAGCCGCCACCCTCGAGGCCACCCAGAAGCGCCTGAACCAGGCCGAGAAGGAGGCACAGCAGGCCGAGGCCGCCCTGACGAGCCGGATCCTCGCGGTGAGCCAGGCCAAGCAGCGCATCAACGAGGCGCGGGCCGCGCTGGGGCGGGTGGAGAGCCAGCGGCGCCAGGTGATCGTGAAGGAGGCCGAGATCGAGCGCGCGGTCGCCACCCTCAGCCAGGCGCAGGCCGACCTCGCGTTCGCCGAGCTGCAGCTCTCGCACGCCGAGGTGCGGGCCCCCAGCGACGGGGTGGTGTCGAAGAAGAGCGTGGAGGTGGGGCAGGTGGTGCAGATGGGACAGCCCCTGCTCGCGCTGGTGCCGCTGCAGGACGTGTGGGTGGTGGCCAACTTCAAGGAGACCCAGCTCTCCCGCGTGCGGCCCGGGATGCCGGCCACCGTGGAGATCGACACCTTCCCGGGCCAGGTCTTCCACGGCACCGTCGACTCGCTCAGCGCGGGGACCGGCTCGCGCTTCTCGCTGCTGCCGCCCGAGAACGCGACCGGGAACTGGGTCAAGGTGGTCCAGCGCGTGCCGGTGAAGATCCGCCTGGATCCCCGCGAGCTCGGCAATCCCCACGTCCTGCGGGCCGGGATGTCGGCGTACGTCGTCATCCACGTGAAGTAGCGGAGTGAGCGCCACGGTGGCCGCGACGCCCGACGCCGGCCCGATCTCCGCCGCCCACAAGTGGGCCATCACGCTCTCGGTGATGGTGGTGGCCTTCATGCAGGTGCTCGACACCAGCGTGACCAACGTGGTGCTGCCGCACCTGCAGGGCTCGCTCTCGGCCGGGCTCGAGGAGGTGTCGTGGGTGATCACCTCCTACCTCGCGGCCAACGCCATCATCATTCCCGCCACCGGCTGGCTCGCCGGGGTGCTCGGGCGCAAGCGCTTCTTCCTGATCTGCTGCGTGCTGTTCACGGTGAGCTCGGTGCTGTCCGGGATGGCCCCGAACCTCACCTCCCTGATCCTCGCGCGCATCTTCCAGGGCATCGGAGGCGGGCCGATCATCCCGCTGTCGCAGGCCATCCTCTGGGAGATCTTCCCGCTCGGGCAGCGCGGCCTCGCGATGGCGGTGTGGGGCGTCGGGTTCATGATGGGGCCGATCATCGGGCCCACCCTCGGCGGCTACATCGCGGACAACTGGTCCTGGCGCTGGATCTTCTACATCAACCTCCCGGTGGGCCTGCTCGGCTTCTTCATGGCGAGCGCGTTCCTGTTCGACCCGCCCTACCTGCGCAAGCCGGCGCGGGTGGACTGGCCGGGGCTCGTGCTGATGGTCCTGGGCTTCGGCTGCCTGCAGCTCTTCCTCGACCGGGGCGAGCGGGAGGACTGGTTCGACTCCACCCTGATCGTCACCCTCGCGATCGTGGCCGGCGTCGCGCTGGTGGGCTTCGTGGCCCGCGAGCTGCTGGCGGAGCATCCGGTCCTCGACCTCGCCGTGTTCACCGACCGGAACTTCGCCTTCGGGGCCACCTTCATCTCCCTCATCGGGCTCGGCATGTTCTCGAGCATGGTGCTGCTCGCCCTCTACTCCCAGAAGCTGCTCGGCTACGACGCGCTGACCTCGGGGCTGGTGCTCGCCCCGGGGGGCGTCGGCAACATGTTCTCGCTCATCCTGTGCGGCCGGCTGGTGACGCGCGTGGATCAGCGCGTGCTCCTGACCTTCGGCTGCCTGGTCAACGCGCTGAGCCTCTACATGATGTCGAATCTCACCCTCGGAATGGACTACTGGACGCTCACGTTCCCGCGGGTCATCCAGGGCTTCGCGCTCGGCTTCATCTTCGTGCCGCTCTCGACGCTGACGCTCGCGACGATTCGGAAAGACAAGCTTGTCAACGCGACCTCGGCCTACAACGTGCTGCGCAACCTGGGGGGCAGCGTGGGCATCGCGCTCGCCACCACGCTGCTCGCGCAGCGGAGCCAGCTCCACCAGCAGAGCCTGGTGAGCCACGTCACGGTGTGGGACCCCGCGACCCAGGAGCGGCTCGCCCGCTGGACGAGCCACTTCCTGGCCCAGGGCAGCGACGCCTTCACCGCCCAGCGCCAGGCGGTGGCCATGCTCTACCAGGACGCGGTGGGGCAGGCCCAGGTGCTGGCCTACGCGGACGACTTCTGGCTCCTCGCCATCCTCTTCTCGATCGTCCCGCTGTTCCTGCCCCTGATGCGTCGCGTCCGGGCGGAGCCCCCGCACGCGGAGGCCGGCGACGAGGACGCGCGGGTCGCGCCGCTGCCCGCTCCGGTCGACTAGAGCTAGTCGCCGCTCCGCACCCCGTAGCCGCGCGGGGTCATGCAGCGGGCGAACTGCAGCCGTCCCGCGTAGCCCAGGCCGCTCTGATCGTTGCAAGCCTTGAGATCGGCGGCCACCACGTCCGCGGCGGGCCGGGGCTGGGCCCGGGTGATGACGTCGACGCCGCCGCCGTTGGTGTTGTAGCTCACGGTGTAGCCCCGGCTGATCAGGCAGGCGTCCTTCATGCGGCCGGAGTGCTCGAACCACCGCGCGTACTCCTTGCACTCCGCCCGGTCCTTGGACTCCACGGTCGAGGCGGCAGGGGTGCAGCCGGCGAGGAGGAGGAGGGCCCCGAGCGTGGCGAGAGCGGATCGGGTCATGTCGCGTCCCTCCTTGGCATATCATAGGGACTCGGAGGCCAATCCATGAAGAACGTCGAGATGACCATCGCCGGCAACATCCTCACGATCACCGTCGACCTGACCAAGGAGTTCGGACCCTCCGCCTCCGGCAAGACCATCATCGTGGCCTCGACCGAGGGCAACGTGACGGTGCCGGAGCGCGAGGAGAAGATCGGCCTGAACGTGTACCGGAAGAAGTGACCCGCCCATGAGACCCGAGCCCGAGCATCCGCTGGCCGCGCCCGCGCCCGGCCTCGTCCACCCCTGGCCCGAGCCGCCCGAGGGCGGCGCCAGCATCGTGGTCGCCCCCGGCATCCGCTGGATCCGGATGCCGCTGCCGTTCCAGCTCAACCACATCAACCTGTGGCTGCTCGACGACGGCGACGGGATCACGGTGGTGGACACCGGGGTGGGGCTGCGGCCGACGCGGGCGCTGTGGGAGGCGCTCTTCGCGGGCGAGCTCTCCGGCACGCCGATCGTGCGCGTGCTCGTCACTCACTTCCACCCGGATCACATCGGCAACGCCGACTGGCTCGCCCAGCGGTTCGGGGTCGAGCTGTGGTGCCCGCAGGCCGAGTGGCTCATGGCCCAGCTCGCCTGGCAGGGGATGGGCGGCAACGACTCCGAGAAGCGGCTCAACCACTACCGGCGTCACGGGGTGCCGGAGGCGTCGGTGGAGGCCTTCCGCGGGCGGGGCAATCACTTCCGACAGCTCGTGCCGTCGGTCGCGCCGGACTTCCGGGCGGTGCGCGAGGGCGACGTGGTCACCGTCGGCGGGCGGGCGTGGCACGCCTTCACCGTGATGGGGCACGCGCCGGAGCACGCCTGCCTCTTCTCGCCCGAGGCCAACGTGCTGATCTCGGGGGACCAGGTGCTGCCCAAGATCACCACCAACGTGAGCGTGTGGCCGGACCAGCCGAACGCCAACCCGCTCAAGCTCTACCTCGACTCGCTCGGCCGCTTCCGTCCGCTGCCGGAGTCGACCCTGGTGCTGCCGTCCCACGGCCTGCCGTTCCGCGGCCTGCACCGGCGGCTCGACTACCTCCAGCACCACCACGACGAGCGGCTCAGCGAGACCATCGACGCGCTCGCCGAGCCCCGCACCGCCCACGACCTGGTGCCGGTGCTCTTCCGGCGGCAGCTCGACGCCCACCAGCTCGGCTTCGCGATCGGCGAGACGGTGGCCCACCTCCACTTCCTCGAGGCGCTCGGGCAGGCGAGCCGCCTCGTGGGCGACGACGGGGTCCACCGCTTCCGGAAGGCCTGATCGCGCCGGCTCAATGGTGCCTCCGGCCTCCTCATTCCCCTCTCCCCTCAGGGGAGAGGGCAGGGTGAGGGGTGGTGCCGCCTCAGACCTCCGGGCCGGCATCGAAGCGCAGGTCGCCCCGCGTTGACGCCCTCCGGGCCCCGTGGTACTTGAGGGGCCGATGGCGATGACGATCACGGTCTACGGGGCGGGTGCGATCGGAGGCACCACCGGCGCCGCCCTCGCGCGGGCCGGCCACGACGTTCTCCTGGTCGACCGCGCCGCGCCACACGTGGAGGCGATCAACGCCCACGGCATCACGATCGAGCGCCGGGACGGGGCGACCACCACCCGGGTGCCCGCGGTCACGCCGGTCGGGCTGGGCCGCGACCTCGCGCTGGTCCTGCTCGCGGTCAAGAGCCACCATACCGCCGACGCCCTCCGCGAGCTCGCGCCGCGGCTCGCGCCGGGCGGCACCATCGTCTCGCTCCAGAACGGGCTCAGCGAGGAGCAGATCGCGGCGGCGGTCGGCGCGGACCGCACGGTGGGCTGCCTGGTCAACTGGGCGGCGGACTGGGTCGCGCCCGGCCGCATCCTCCACGGGGGGCACGGAGCCTTCGTGCTGGGCGAGCTCGACGGGCGGATCACCCCGCGGGTGCGCGAGCTGGCCGCGCTGCTCCGCGTCGTGGAGGAGACGCCCGTCACCGACAACATCTGGGGGTACAAGTGGGCGAAGCTCATCTACGGCGCGCTGCTCTTCGCCACCGCGGTGGTCGACGCTCACGTCTACGAGGTGGTCGAGCGGAGCCCGGGGGTGAAGGACGCGCTGGTCTCGATCGTGGGGGAGGGGATCGCGGTCGCCGACAAGGCGGGGGTGCGCGTCCTCGCCTTCGACGAGTTCGACCCCGCCTGGTACCGCGCCGCCCTCGCGGGTGACGTGACGGCCCGCGACCAAGCCATGGCCGCCATCGCGGCCCACTACCGGCAGCACACCAAGACCAAGACCGGCATCTGGCGCGACCTCGCGGTGCGCCGACGCAAGACCGAGGTCGACGGTCAGCTCGGCGTGCTCACCCGCAAGGGCGAGGCGCTCGGGGTGGCGATGCCGCTCACCCGCCGGCTCGCCGAGCTGATCGTCGATCTCGAGGACGGCCGGCGGCCGATGGACTGGAGCAATCTCGATCCGTTGGTGACCCTCGCGGAACAGGTAATCCGTCCATGACGGGGGTGCGGCTCGAGGGGCGGGCGGCCATCGTGACCGGCGCCGCGCACGGCATCGGCCGCGCGATCTGCGTGGAGCTGGCCCGCGAGGGCGCGCGGGTGTGGGCCTGCGACGTGCGCGCGGCCGAGCTCGCCGCGACGCGCGCCGCGGTGGAGGCGGTCCGCCCCGGGGCGGGGGAGACCGCGGTGGTCGACGTGCGCGACGCGGCCGGGGCGGCCGCGTTCGTGGCGCGGGTGGAGGGAGCGGCCGGCCGCGTCGACATCCTGGTCAACACCGCGGGCGGCGTGTCGGGGCAGGTGATGCGCCCGATCGAGGAGGTCTCGGACGAGGCGTGGCGCGAGATCTTCGCGGTCAATCTCGACGGCGCGTTCCACTTCACGCGCGCGGTGGCGCCCGCGATGAAGCGGGCCGGGCGCGGCGCCATCGTGAACATCTCCTCGGGCGCCGGCCGGTCCTACAGCCTCACCGGCATCCAGGCCTACGCGAGCGCCAAGGCGGGCCTGATCGGGCTCACCCGGCAGACCGCGCGCGAGCTCGGCCGTCACGGCATCCGGGTCAACTCGGTCGCGCCCGGCTTCATGCGCACGAACCCGGCCACCGAGCGGCAGTGGGAGGCGATGGGCGCGGCCGGGCAGGCGCGGCTCGTGGACTCGATCGCGCTCGGGCGGCTCGGCGCGCCGGAGGACGTGGCGCGCGCGGTCCTCTTCTTCGTGTCCGACGACGCGGGCTACGTCACCGGCCAGACCATCAGTGTCGACGGCGGGCACTGGATGCTCGGCTGAGGCGCCGCCCCGGCTCGACCGCCGCGCGCCGTGCTAGACTGGCGCCCGCATGGCCAACGCGCACGGCCGCCTGCCGAAGGCCGATCCGGATCGACTCGATCCGGCGCTGCGACGCCGCCTGGAGGTCTGGCTCGCCAAGGCCTACCCGGACGACAACCTGTTCCTCACGCTCGCGCGCCGGCCCGCGGTGCTCGACCTGTTCCTCTCCTGGGTGTCGTTCATCTACGCGGGCGGCTCGAGCCTCGATCCCGGCCTGGTCGAGCTGTGCCGCATCCGGCTGGCCCAGCGCAACCAGTGCGTGCACTGAAGCCTCGCGCGCAGCGCATCGTTGGTGCGCAAGGGGCTCGGGGAGGACGAGGTGCAGCAGGCGCTCGGTGACCTGGACCGGGCCGCGCTGCCCGCGCGCACGGTGGCCGCGCTGCGGCTGGCCGATTGCTTGAGCGGCGAGAAGCCCGAGGTGGACGACGCGCTCTTCGCCCTGCTGCGCGGGCACTTCGACGAGGGCGAGATCCTCGAGCTGGGCGCCGCCCTCACCGTCGCCTCGGGCTGGCAGCGCTTCATCGAGGCCTTCGGCATCCGGCCCGACGCGTGGAGAGAGAGCACCCCGCTGCCCTGGGAGCGCTGAGCGGGGCCCCGCGTTACTCCCCGATGTCCTCCGCCCACAGGGTGGGGTGGGCCGCGATGAACCGGTCCATCAGCTCCCGGCACCGCGCGTCCTGGACCACCTCCACCGTCACGCCCCGACTGCGCAGCAGGGCCTCTTCCCCCATGAAGGTCCGGTTCTCGCCCACGACCACCCGCGGGATCCCGTAGAGGAGGATCGTCCCGCTGCACATCGAGCACGGCGAGAGCGTGGTGTAGATGACGCACTCGCGGTAGACGCGGGCCGGCTGCCGCCCCGCGTTCTCGAGCGCGTCCATCTCGCCGTGGAGGATCGCGCTGCCCTTCTGCACCCGGCGATTGTGGCCGCGCCCGAGGATGCGCCCCCGGTGCACCAGCACCGAGCCGATCGGGATGCCGCCCTCGGCGAAGCCGGCCTCGGCCTCCTCGAGGGCGGCCCGCAGGAACTCGTCCATCCCGCGGCTACCGGCCGCCGCGCATCGTCTGCGCCACCGCCACCGGCTCGGCGCGACGGCCGAGGACGAGGTAGAGCCCACCCGCCACCACGATGCCCACCAGCCAGCTCAGGTCCGCGCCGGAGAGCAGCTTGGTCGAGATCGGCCCCTGCAGCGCGGGCACCAGGCCGTCCTCCACCGACCAGCCCGCGACCAGGCCCGCCACGAAGGCCACGATCGCGCCCCAGTTGACGTCGCCGTAGGCGCTCAGCGAAGGCTCCCGGTAGAGCTCGGCCACGTCGATTCGCCCGCGCCGCGCGAGGAAGAAGTCGGCCAGGATCACCCCGGCCCACGGGCTCATCCACAGCAGGAGGCTGATCATCCAGTTGTCGAAGGCCTTGGCGAACGACGGCTGGAAGAGGAAGTAGATCGTGACCAGGTAGCCCACGAGGCCCGCGATCAGCGCCATCGCGGTGCGGGAGACCCGCACCCCCATGCTGAGCGCGGCGAGCGCGGCCGAGTACACGTTCAGGATGTTGGTGGCGACCGGGCCGTGCAGCACGAGCAGCAGCACCAGGAGGCTGGTGATCCCGCCGAACACCGCGCTCACCATCTTGGCCGGGTCGGTGTCCATGGTGGTGCTCGCGATGGTCGCGCCCAGGATCGCGAGCCACACCGTGGGGACGAACATCCCGACGTAGCTGTACCAGAACACGGAGGCCGAGGAGACGGTCCGCGGCACGAAGCGGGAGTAGTCCGCGGCCCAGGTCACCCAGGAGATGCCCCAGCCCACCCCGATCGCGGTCGTGAGCAGGGACAGCATCGCGAAGTGGGCCGCGGGCGGGAGCGGGCTGGTGAGGCCCCAGTTGACCACTCCCGGGCGCGTCCAGGCCAGCGCGCTCATCACCGCCATGAGCACCACCGTGATCGGCACCGTGTACTTCTCGAAGGTGCGGATCGCGTAGAAGCCGTAGATGCCGATGAGCACCTGCACCACCATCACCGCGGTCACGACCAGGAAGTTGGTCAGCCACGTGTCGGGGATCCCGAACTGGCCGAGGATCGCGACCGCGATCCTCACCGGGAAGTAGGTGTTGACCCCGATCCAGCCGAGCGTCATCAGGAACATCAGCGCGCTCGGCAGGTACGCGCCGCGCCGCCCGAAGGCGGAGCGGCTCAGCACCATCTGGTTCACGCCGGTCTGGTGGCCCATCACCGTGAAGGCGGAGAAGATCGCGCAGCCCACCAGGTTGCCCAGCACGATGACCGCGATGGTCTCCCACAGGCCCAGCTTGAGCACGATGCCGAGCGCTCCGAGGGCCCAGTTGATCGGGGCGATGTTCGCGCCCGCCCAGATCCACATCTGCTGCGGGCCGGTGGAGTCCTTGTCGGATTCCGGGATGGGTTCGATGCTATGAACGTCGGCCCTGAGCTCGCTGCTGGCTTCGTTCGCCATGGTGCCCCCCTTGACCCAGTGGTCGGTGGTGCGGCTGGGTGGTGCTGTGGGCTTGGACGACGCCGTCGCGGCCGCCGCGATACTGCGCCGCCCGCCCGACCGTGTCAAGGGCTCGCCGCCTTGCCCCGGCCGGCCGGGCGCTTCTATACTCGCGCCGACCGCATGCGACGATACCTGACGCACCGCCTCCTCTCCGCCCTCTTCGTCCTGGTCGGCGTGTCCTTCGTGGTGTTCCTCGCGCTGCACCTCGCCCCCGGCGATCCGGCCCAGGTCCTGCTGGGCCCGATGGCGACCCCGGCCGAGCTCGGCAACCTGCGGGCTCAGCTCGGGCTCGACCGGCCCATGATCGTGCAGTACGGACGGTGGGCCGCGCGCGCGGCGCAGGGCGATCTCGGCCGCTCGATCATGCTGCGGCGGCCGGTGCTGCCGGAGCTGGCCCGCCGCTTCCGGGCCACCTTGATCCTGGCCGGCGGCGCGCTGGTGCTCGCCTTTCCGGCCGGGATCCTGCTGGGGGTGCTGGCGGCCACCCGCCCGGGATCGCCGGTCGATCGCCTCTCCCAGGTCGTCGCGATGGTGGGGATCAGCATGCCCGCGTTCTGGGTCGGGCTCCTCCTGATCATCGGGTTCTCGGTGCAGCTCGGCTGGCTGCCCGGCACCGGCATGTACTCGCCCGCGGGCGACGGCGGCGCCGGTGACCTGCTCGCGCACCTGGTCCTGCCCGCGGTCACGCTGTCGCTGGTGCCGCTCGCGATCGTCTCGCGGCTCACGCGGTCGAGCATGCTCGACGTGATCGCCCAGGACTACGTCCGCACCGCGCGGGCCAAGGGCGCCTCCGAGCCGCGGGTGATCGGCTGGCACGCCTTCCGCAACACGCTGGTGGCCCTCGTGACCGTGCTCGGCCTGCAGGTCGGCTACCTCCTCGCGGGCGCGGTCTACGTGGAGACGGTGTTCGCGTGGCCGGGCGTCGGGTTCATGATGGTCAACGCCATCCTCACGCGCGACTTCCCGCTGGTGCAGGGGGGCGTGCTGTTGATCGCGACCACCTACGTCATGATCAACCTCGCCACCGATCTGCTGTACGCGGTGGTCGACCCGCGGGTCCGTCATGTCCACTGAGGCGTCGGCTCCCCCCGCGCCCGCCCGCCGGCGAGGCCGCTGGCGCGCGGTCGGCGCGCTCATCGTGGCGCTGGTCGCGCTCGCGGCCGCGCTGGCCCCCGCGCTGCCGCTCGCCGACCCCAACCGCACGCAGCCGAGCGGGCGTCTCGCGCCGCCGCTCAGCCCCGGCCACCCGCTCGGCTCCGACCACCTGGGACGCGACCTGCTGAGCCGCGTGGTGTGGGGCGCGCGGGTCTCCCTGGTGGTGGGGGTCCTGGCCACGCTGCTCGCGATGCTCGCGGGGACCGCGGTCGGCCTGGTGACCGGCTTCTACGGCGGCCTGACCGATCACGTCGCGATGCGGGGGATCGACCTCGTCATGGCCTTCCCCTACATCCTGCTCGCGATGCTCCTGGTGGCCGCGCTCGGGCCGGGGCTGGTCAACGCGATGCTCGCGGTCGCGGTGGTGAACGTGTCGTTCTACGCGCGCGGGGTGCGCGCCGCGGTGCTGCTGCTGCGCGAGCAGGAGTTCGTGGAGGCGGCCCGCGCGGTCGGCTCCACCGAGGGCCGCATCCTGCGCCGGCACATCCTGCCCGGCATCGCGGGGCCCATCCTGGTGTTCGTGTCGATGAACATCGGGGTCATGATCACCGAGAGCGCGGGGCTCTCCTTCATCGGCCTGGGCGCCCAGCCGCCCACCGCGGACTGGGGCACGATGCTGGCCGACGGCCGCCAGTTCATCACGGTGGCCGCCCACGTGGCCGCGATTCCCGGGCTCGCGATCTTTCTCTTGGTGCTAGGTTGTAACCTCTTGGGCGACGGGCTGCGCGACGCGCTCGACCCGAGACTACGGTGACGCGTTTCTCGGCAGTGACCCCGCAGGAGGAGGACACCCGATGAGAGGATGGCGGAAAACGGTGACGATGGCGGTGCTGCTGCTCACCACGCTGGTCGGCGCGGGCGCGCCGGAGGCGCGCGCGGCGGCCAAGACCCTGGTGGTGGGCCTGGTGGCCGAGCCCACCTCGATGGATCCCGGGCAGCTCACCGACATCAACTCGATGCGGGTGCTCTCGAGCGTCTACGACACCCTCGTGCGCTTCAAGGAGGGCTCGTTCACCCAGGAGCCGGGGCTGGCCACGTCGTGGAAGATGTCGCCGGACGGCCTCACCTACACCTTCACCCTGCGCAAGAACGTGAAGTTCCACGACGGCACCCCGTTCGACGCCGACGCGGTCAAGTTCACCTACGACCGGCTCCTCGATCCCAAGCATCCCCAGGCCGAGACCGGGCCCTTCCCCTTCGCCTCGTTCTACTACGGGGCGATCAAGGAGGTGACGGTGGTGGACCCGGGGACGGTGCGCTTCACGCTCAAGCAGCCGTTCTCGCCCCTGCTCAACAACCTCACGCTCAACACCGGCCGCATCGTGAGCCCGACCGCGGTGAAGAAGTACGGCAAGGAGTTCGCGAGCCACCCGGTGGGCACCGGCCCCTTCAAGTTCGTGTCGTGGGACAAGAACGTGCGCATCGTGCTGGAGGCGAACACCGCGTACTGGGCCGGGCCCCCGAAGCTCGAGCGCATCGTGTTCCGACCGCTGGTGGAGGAGCAGACCCGGGTGACCGAGCTGCTCTCGGGCGGGGTGGACTTCATCGTGGACGTGCCCCCGGACAACGTGGCGCAGGTGAAGAAGGATCCCAAGCTCGTCTACTACGAGCAGCCGGGCCCGCACGTCTGGTGGGTCACCCTCAACACCGAGAAGAAGCCGTTCAACGACGTGCGGGTGCGCCGGGCCGTGAACTACGCGGTGAACCGGGACGCGATCGCCGGTGACCTCCTCAAGAAGACCGCGACCGCCGCCATCGGGCCGGTGCCGCCGTCGATCACGTGGGCCTTCACGGATCAGGTCACGAAGTATCCCTACGACCCGGCCCGGGCCAAGAAGCTGCTCGCCGAGGCCGGGTACCCCAACGGCTTCCCGGCGGTGTTCTGGATCCCGGAGTCCGGCTCCGGCATGCAGTCGCCCAAGACCATGGCCCAGGCCATCCAGGCCGACCTGGCCGCGGTCGGCGTGCAGGCCTCGATCCAGACCTTCGAGTGGGGCGCGTACCTCAACAAGTACGGGAAGGGCTTCGGCCAGGAGGCCGACATGGGGGCCATGTCGTTCATGCTGGATCCGGGTGACCCGGCCCCCATGCTGAGCCTGGTCATCGACGGCAAGGGCGGCTTCCGGGGCGGGGCCTACGCGAATCCCGAGGTCGACAAGCTGCTCGCCGAGGCCAGCCGCATCGTGGATCTGAAGAAGCGGGGCGATCTCTACCGCCAGGTGCAGAAGCTGGTGGTGGACGACGCCCCGTGGATCTTCGTCGACAACGCGCTCCAGAACGCGGCCGGCACCAAGAAGGTGAGCGGCTTCAAGCTCCATCCTTCCTTCTACCTCTTCTTCGACAAGATCTCGGTCGCTCCCTAGCTCCGCCGCCGCCGTTCCGCGCCGGCTCCCGGGCCACCTCGGGAGCCGGCCGCGGCCAGCAGGACTTACCCGGTAATCGGGTTCGTCTTCCCGCCGTTCTCGTCGCGCCCGCGCGCGCATACGCCGTCGGGCTGCGCCTGCGCGCCGTTCTCGCGCCCGCGACGACGAGGCACAGTCCTTGCTCTGTCTCCTTCGCAGCGATCGATCTCAACCGGGGGGAGACAGGACGTGAAGACCGAGCAGGTGAACGAGCTGGTCTACCAGATGCTGGAAACCGAGCGGGGAGGCATCCAGGTGTACGACACCGCCCTCCGCTCCGTCGTCAACGACGAGCTGCGCGAGGAGTGGGAGGAGTACCTGGAGCAGACGAGGCATCACGAGCGCATCTTGCTCGCGCTCCTGGAGAAGCTGGGTCTCGACCCGGAGCAGGAGACCCCCGGGCGCGGCGTGGTCCGGCACATCGGCGAGTCGCTGGTGGCCGCGATGGAGATGGCCCGCAAGAGCGGGCCCGCGGAGGCGGCCCAGCTGGTGGCCTGCGAGGCGGTGGTGCAGGCCGAGACCAAGGACCACCTCAACTGGGAGCTGCTGCACGAGGCGTCCGGGAAAGCCAAGGGGGAGGACCGGAAGGCTCTGGCCGAGGCCTGCGCGCAGGTCGAGGATCAGGAGGACGAGCATCTCTACCACTCGACCGGCTGGTGCCGCGAGCTGTGGATCGAGTCGCTCGGCCTCCCGGCGGTCCTCCCGCCGCCCGAGGAGGAAAAGGAAGTCAAGACGGCCATCGGCGCGGCCCGCGCCAAGAAGGCCCGCAAGGAGATGCTGTGATGGACACCATGCTGCGCAAGACCGGAACCGTGCTGACGGTGCTGGCGGTCATGATCCTGCTGGCGGCCTGCCAGTCCACCACCGGCCGCACCCTCGGCGAGAACATCGACGACGCCGGGATCACCGCGGCGGTGAAGGCCAAGCTGGCAGCCGAGAAGATCGCCACCCTGACCCGCATCGACGTGGACACCAACCAGGGCGTGGTCGCCCTGAACGGCACCGTGCAGACCGAGGCCATGAAGACCCGCGCCGAGCAGATCGCCCGTCAGGTGAAGGGCGTGCGCGACGTGGTCAACAACCTCCGCATCCAGGCGGCGGCCCGCTAGGGACTCGCCGGGTCGGCGGGGCGGGGAGAGGCCGCGCGCGCCTCTCCCCGCCGGAGTGTTGGCTACGGGCGCGGGCGGCGCTGCCGGCGCGCGCGGCGCAGCGGGTGGATCACCAGCGCCCAGACCCCGGCCAGGTAGAGCCCGAGAGGGACCAGGACCACCGCGAGCGTGGCCGCGCCCCCGAGATGGGAGCGGCCCACCGCGTAGTCCGCCGCGGCGGCGAGCCCGGCGCCCACCGCCGCGGTCGAGGCGAAGATCACGAGGTGGCCGTAGCCCCAGACGAAGGCGGTCCGGCTGCTCCCGAGGAGGTGATGCGCCGGCTCGTCGAAGTAGATCCACCACATCGAGAACAGGACGAGGACGCCGCCCACCACGACCGCGAGCAGCGCGGGCGTGAGAGCCGCCCCGTCCACCGCGGCCTGGATCGCGGTGGTGGCGGAGAGCACCGACTCGCCGAGCACGATCAGGGTGAGGAGCCCGAAGCGCTCCGCGATGTGATGCGGGTGCCACGTCGTCGGGTGCCGCCGCTCCGCCCAGACCGGCACCAGCAGCTCGGCGGGCGCCAGCACCACGAAGCCCGCGAGCCAGCGAGGCGCGGAAAGGCCCAGCAGGGCCAGCCAGCCGAGCTGCACGACGATCAGCCCGATCGCGTAGCGGATCGCGGTGCCCCGGCCGGCGACGTCCGCGCGCGCGGCCCGCACCCAGAGCGCGACCAGACCGATGCGCATGACCGCGTAGCCCGCGGTCACCACGTGGAAGTCGCGCTGCTCGAACGCTCTCGGCACCCCGGCCGCGAGAACCAGGACCCCCGCGATCTGGACCAGGACCGCCAGACGGTAGGGCGTGTCGTCGGCGCCGTACGCCGAGGCGAACCACGTGAAGTTCATCCACGCCCACCAGATCGCGAAGAACACGAGCGCGTAGCCGAGGACCGCCGGCCCCCAGCGTCCCTCGATCAGGCCGTGGTGCAGGTGCGCGGATGCCTGGGCCACCGCGACCACGAAGCAGAGGTCGAACAGCAGCTCGAGCGGCGTGGCGACGCGGTGCGGCTCGCCGGGATCGCGGGGTCGCAGGCCCCGCCGGTGCGCGGAGTCGGCGGTCAGTGCCGGCGCTCGAGGTCGAGGTCGGTGCGGCGGAGCCGCTCGATCTGCGCCCGGAGGCGTGCGGATTCGTCCTCCCGCGCCAGCAGATCCGTGAGCACCGCCCGCCAGGCGCGTGCCTCGCGCTCCCAGCGGCTCTGCGGGTACTCCGAGAGCAGACGCGAGAAGGTCGCGTGCGCGGCGCGGTAGCTCCGGAGCGGGCTCGCCGGAGAGGCCTGGAGGCGGCCGAGGCCGTAGAGGGCGGAGGCGGCGGCCGGGTCCGTCGGATACTGGCGCAGCACGCGCTCGTACACGCGAGACGCTTCCTGGGCCTGGCCCTGCTCGGCGAGGTCGTCCGCCTGGGCGACCAGACGCGCCGGGGTCTGGAACGAGGCGGGGGCAGTGCTGCACGCGGTCAGCAGGAGGAGGACGACAAGCGCGCGGAGGACCCGGGTCATGCCGCGGCCGGCGGCGCCTTCGGCAGCTCGATCGTGAAGCAGCTGCCCTGGCCCGGCGCGGAGGCGACGCTCACCGTCCCGTGATGCGCCTCGACCAGGCCCTTGACCACCGCCAGGCCGAGGCCGCTGCCCTGTCGCCGCCCGTGGGCCTGATGGTACGGCTCGAAGATCGCCGACAGCGCCTCCGGCGGGATGCCGACGCCGGTGTCCTGGACCTGCAGCTCGAGCCGGTCGCCGAGCTCGGCGAGGCGGAGCGCCACCGAGCCGTCCGGTCCGGTGAAGTTGACCGCGTTGCCCAGGAGATTGACGACCACGCGCACCAGGCTACCCTCTTCGCCGAGCACTGTGAAGTCGGTCCCTTCCGCGGCCAGCGTCATCCGGATCCGCTTGGCCTCGGCGACCGGCCGTAGCTCGTCCATCGCGCGCGTCACCGTCTCGAGGGCGTCGACCGGCCGGGTCTCGAGCGGGACCGCGAGGGCCCGGAGGCGGGTGAAGTCCAGGATCTGGTTGACCATGGCCAGCATGCGCCCCGCGCTCGCCTCGATGAGCTGGGCGAGCCGCAGCCCGCGCGGGTCGACCGCCTTCCGGGCCCGCTCCTGCAGGGTATCGGCGGCGAGGCGGATCGAGGCGAGGGGATTGCGCAGGTCGTGCGAGACGTGCGAGAAGAACTCCTGCTTGAGCTCGTCGACCTGACGGAGGCGCTCCGCCATGCGGTCGAAGGAGCGACCGAGCTCGCCGATCTCGTCGCGATCCGGCGTGGCGAGAGGCCCGGTCCACGTCCCGGCCGCGAGGGCGGCGGTGGCCGCGGACAGGCGCCGGAGCGATCGCGTCATCCGGAACGCGAGGAAGGCGCTGGCCGCGACCGCCAGGGCCAGGCTCGTCAGCAGGGCGGCCGCCACCGCGTGCCACGTCCACTCCTCGAGCTCGCGGGCGCGGGCCTGCGAGCGGGCCAGCGCGGCCTCGGTCGCGGTGGACACGGCCACGAGCGCGGTCTCGACTCGCTGGGTGGCGTCTCGCGCGCGACCTTCCGCGAGCCGCAGCGCGGCCCTCGGATGGGCCTCGGCGAGGAGCCGGCTCTCTTCCTCGACGTGGGCGCGGTAGTCGTCGAAGGCCGCGCGAGTCGCCGCGAGGACGACCCGCTCCTCTTCGGTCTCGACCTGGCGACCGAGCTCGTCCAGGCCCTCGGCCATCCGGGCCGCCCGCTCGCTCCAGGCCCGCGCGTACTCCCGGTCCCGGAGCACCAGGGCGCGCGTCTCCAGGCGGACGAGGGCGTGGAGCGTCTCCCGCAGCTCGCCCTGTACACGCAGGGCCGGCACCGAACGGGTGGTGATCTCCCGGTTGACCGAGACGAGGCGCTTGACGGTGAGCAGGCTCCATCCGATCGAGCTCGACAGCGCGACGATGGCGAGGGCGGAGACGAGGAAGATCTTGGGGCCGAGTCGCATGGGCGGCCGGGTGACCGGTGACGGGCTACGAGCTGGCGTTGAGCAGCACGCTCACCATCTGCCGCACGACCCGCAGCGGGAATGGCTTCTCGAGGATCGGATCGGTGGTGCCGCGGAGGAACTCGGCGTGCTCCGCCGCGTTGCCGGTCATGAAGATCACGCGGGGGAGCTTGGTGGCGAACCGGACCGGGAAGTGATGGCGCGTCCGGAGCGTCTCGTAGAGGGACGGGCCGTCCGTGCGGGGCATCCGGAGATCGCTCAGCACCAGGTCGTAGGGCTGCCGGTCGAGCAGCGCGAGGGCCTCGGTGCCGTCGCAGGCCCCGTCGACGGTGTGCCCGTCGTTGGTCAGGGCGACGGTGAGGACCTCCCGGAGGGCATCGTCGTCGTCGACGACCAGTATGCGGCGGACCGCGGGCTCGGAGACCATGCCCGACAAGCATGCACCGCCAGTGCCAGCCCATATTGGTCAGTACGACGGTGCTTTACCGCGCAGGCGATCTTACCGGGTTACACGGGCGAGCCCGGTGTCTGACAAGCCCTGTCAGTCGCCCGTGGCGCCGCCGGTCTCGGCCGGCTGGAGCCGACTCTGGGTGAAGAGCAGGTCACGGGCCAGCTGGGGCACGGGATAGGCGGTGAAGCCGGTGGCGGCGCGCACCCGGGCAAGCGCGCAGGCCTCGTCGTCGTAGAAGCGCTTGATCGCGCGGAGCGCCTCGTGGATCTCGGCGCGCCGGGCCCGCGCGCCGGCGTGATCGACCAGGCGCAGGGCGAGCGCCTCCAGCGCCGCGCGCGACTCGCCCCGCAGGAGAGCGGCCCAGGCCGGCGCGCTGCCCCCGGGGAGGCGGCGAAAGCCGCGCACGACGGAATGGCGCGCGGTGCCGAGGCGCCGGCAGCGATGGCGCGGCACCGGGTGCCCCACGTAGCGCAGCAGCTCCATCAGGCAGAAGAACGCCTCGCGGGTCACGTCGCGGGAGCGGAAGGCGCCGTGGAAGTCCACCGCCGGGAAGGCCTCGGGCGACGTGGTCAGGCAGAAGTAGGTCTCGTCGCCCTCGACATGGAGCCCGACGAACGGGTAGAGGAACGGGTACGCGCTCGCCACGTTGCGCGGTGGGCGCAGCGCCTGGATGAGCCGGATCTCGGCGAGCGCGGCGGCCAGTGGCGACTCGCTCACCTCCCACGTGATGCGGGCGGCGGCGCGCACCAGCGCGCGGCGCTTGCGCTCCTTCTTGCGGCGTCCGGCCGAGCGGTATTGCGCGAGGCGCCGACGGAGGTTCGCCGCCTTGCCGACGTAGAGCAGGCCGCCCGCCGCGTCGTGGAAGCGGTAGACGCCGGGCGCGGCCGGCACCCCGGCCAGGAAGTCGGCGCCGAACGTCCGATCGAAGGCGCGCACGCGCGCATCCTCTCAGGAGCGGGCCCCGGCCCGCGAGCTTTTTCGGGTACCATCGAGTCGCCATGCCGGTCACGGTGCGCTTCGTGGGCTCGGGCGATTCCTTCGGCAGCGGGGGGCGCTTCCAGACCTGCATCGTGGTCGACGGCCCGCGCTCCCGCTTCGCCATCGACTTCGGCGCCTCGTCGCTGATCGCGCTCGCCCAGCAGGGCATCGAGCACAACTCGCTCGACGCGATCCTGCTCACCCACCTCCACGGCGACCACTGCGGCGGCGTGCCCTTCCTGCTGATGGACGCGATGCTCGGGGCCCGGCGCGCCCGCCCGCTCACCATCGCGGGGCCGCGCGAGCTGCGCCCGCGCCTGGACGCGCTCCGCGAGGCGCTCTTCCCCGGCTCCGGCGTGATGACGCCGAAGTTCCCGATCGAGTGGATCGCGATGGAGCCGGGCCGGCCGCACCCCGTGCTCGACCTCGTGGTGACCCCCGAGCCCGCCCGGCACACCCGCGAGACCAATCCCACCGCGCTGCGCGTGCAGGTGGGCGAGCGGGTGGTGACCTACACCGGTGACACCGAGTGGACCGACGACGTGGCCCGCGCCGCGCGCGAGGCCGATCTCCTGATCGCGGAGTGCTATTTCCACGCCAAGCCGGTGAAGTGGCACCTGAACTATCCCGACATCACCGCACGGGCCACCCGCGTCGGGGCGAAGCGGGTGATCCTGACCCACATGGGCCCGGAGATGCTCGCGCACGCGGCCTCGGTGCCGGAGGAGTGCGCGTACGACGGACTGGTGGTGACCCTGTAGAAGCCGCTCGGCTAGATCTCGCCGAACCCGGGCCGCACCGCCGGCTTCGAGTGCTCGGCGGGGGCCGCCGAGTCGCGCTCGCCGTCGTCCACGCTCGGCCACGGACCGCTGCGCTCGGTCGCGGGCGTGGTGAGCCAGGCTCCGGCACGCTGTCCCGCGAGGTAGGCGATCGGGCTCAGGAACACCACCGTGAGGACCAGCACCGCGGCCAGGGCCATTCGTCTAGGCGTCATCGAGGCCTCCTGGGGCCTTTCGAGAGCAAGGGCCATTCCAGAAGAATCGGCGATGTTTTCCAGCCGGTTACAGATGTGCAACTCAGGATACAGGCAGGGATTTACCCCTTGTTGGCAGGGATTCTCCCAGGCCGGACGGGTAGCTTCCCCGTGGGCCTATCGGCGCTTCGCCGACTCCTCGCGGGCCGCGCGGATCAGGGGCGGGTACGCGTAGGTCGGCAGCGAGCAGCCCGGGGCCAGGATGAACCGGGTCGCCCCACCCTGGGCGCTGGCGCGCCGGACCTGCTCGCGTACGCGGGCCGCGGACACCTCGACGAACCGCACGTGATCGAGCCCGGTCATCAGCGTGAACGGGGTGCGCTGCCGCACCTCGGCGATCGAGGGGCCGCCGTTGACGTCCGCCCAGGAGAGCGCGTGAGCCGGGTAGTCCACGAGCCGGTCGAAGTAGAGGCGCTCGCCGTGGGCGTGCAGCACGTGGCACTCGCCGCGGCCGCGAATGGCCTCGAGGAAGGCCAGATCGAAGGGCCGCATGAACCGCTCGTACTGCTCGAGGGTGAGGCTCTCCGCGGATGCCGGCACCGAGAGGAAGATGCCGGCCGCCCCGCGGGCCAGGCTCGCCTGCGCGTAACGGATCAGGTTGTCGTTGACGACCCGGAGCGCGGCCTCGAGGGCCTTCGGCTGCTCGGCCATCAGCCCGGGCATCGCCTCCCGCACCAGGTTGCGCTTGAGGGTGTTCCACGCGTTGAACACGGTGTCCACGAAGAGAGCCCGATCGCGGAGCGCGCGAGCGACCAGCTCCACCGCCTGGAGCTGGCTGCCGAGCGGGGTCTTGACCGGGTCGAAGGGCTCGAGCCGGGCCAGGTCCGCGGCGGTCGCGAGCCCTTCCAGGCCGGCCGGCGCGGGGTAGTCGTAGTCGTTCATCAGCTTGAGCAGGTCGAGGTCGTAGTGGTCGAAGAACTCGAGATGCACCTGCGCCACTCGCTCGGCCGGCGCGTGCTGGGTGCCGAAGTGGTACCAGACGGTGAAGGGAGCCCGGTCCACCGGCTGCCCGGCCAGGGTCGCGCGCACCCGCTCGATCTTGTTCATGGCGGCAGTTATAGCACGCGCCCGCGCCGCGGCGCCGGCCGCCTTGACACCGGTTGCGGCCGGGCGCAGAGTCGCCGCACCCACGGGCCCCGCCTTCGACGAGGGAGTCATGGCGCAGGATCGGGTCGATGGATGTGTCTCCTTCGCCCACTCCGACCACTCGGCTGGCCGATGCCCGCCCACCGCCTACCCTCGTCCTCCGTAGCGTGTCGGGCGACCCCGGCTTGGCGTGGCGCACGCTTCCTAACCGGATCGGCACGAGGAGGACTCCATGGACCGACGGGACGATCGACGGCAGTTCCTCAAGACGGGGGTCACCGCCGGCGCGCTGGCCGGCGCGGCCGGGCTCGAGGGCATCCTCGGGGCGCGCCGCGCCCCCGCCCGCGCGCAGACCACCAAGCTCCACCTGCTCCAGTGGGTCGACTTCATCCCCGAGGGCGACGCGGAGCTGCGGCGGCAGGTCGCCGAGTACAGCAAGCAGGCGAAGGTGGAGGTGACCCTCGAGACCATCAACGCCAACGACCTGCAGGCGCGCATCACCGCGTCGATCCAGTCGGGAGCGGGCCCCGATCTGATCCTCATGCTGCACAACTGGCCGCACCTCTACGCGAACGCGCTGGTGGACGTCTCGGATCTGAGCGCGTGGAAGACGAAGGAGCAGGGCGGCTACTATCCGCACTGCGAGGCGGCGGCCAAGGTCGGCAAGCGCTGGCTCGGCCTGCCCTACGGCACCGGGGGCATCCTCACCGCCTACCGGAAGTCGTGGTTCGCGGAGGTGGGCGCGAGCGCGCCACCGGCCACCCTCGAGGAGTACCGGAAGATCGGGACCGCGCTCAAGAAGAAGGGGCGGCCGATCGGCCAGACCCTCGGCCACACCTTCGGCGACGCGCCCGCGTGGACCTATCCGATCCTGTGGACCTTCGGGGGCGCCGAGACCAACGCGGCGGGGCGCGTGGTGCTCAACGGCAAGGGGGCGCTCGAGGCGGTCAAGTGGATGGTCGCGTTTTGGAAGGACGCCTGCGACGAGGGCGCCCTCGCGTGGGACGACACCAACAACAACCGGGCGTTCCACGCGGGTGAGATCAGCGCCACCAACAACGGCGCGTCGATCTACATCTTCGCCAAGCGCAACCCCGACAAGATCAAGGACGAGCACGGCGAGCCGATGTGGCACGACATCGAGCACTTCGCGATCCCGGACGGCCCGAACGGGCGGACCCCGCTCTACCTGGTCGCCTTCTCGCACGCGCTGATGAAGTACTCGAAGAACCAGGTGGCGGCCCGCGAATTCCTGAAGTGGCTGCACGGCAAGGAGCAGTTCGGCAAGTGGTTCGAGATCGAGAGCGGCTACAGCGTCGGTGCGACCACGTACTGGGAGAATCACCCGATGTGGGAGAAGGTCGACGACTCGCTCAAGCCGTTCCGCACCGCGCCGCGCGGCTCGCGCATGTTCGGCTTCGCGGGCCCGCCCAGCGCCAAGGCCGCCGAGGCCTACTCCAAGTACATCATCACCGACATGTTCGCGAAGGCGGTGCAGGGCACGCCGCCCGCCGACGCGGTGAAGTGGGCGGCCGACGAGCTCAAGAAGGTCTACGAGGGATAGTCGTCCGGAGCCGGGCGCGGAGGACACCCCGCGCCCGGCGGCGCGGCCGGGCTAGCGGCCGCGGTCGCGGTCGATCAGGACGCGCCGCAGGATCTTGCCGGATGCCGACTTCGGGATCTGGTCCACGAACTCGAGGTGGCGGATGCGCTTGTGGGGGGCGACCCGCTGGGCCACCCAGCCCATGATCGACTCGCCGCTGGTGGCCTGCGAGGCCTCGTCGGGCTTCCGCACCACGTAGGCCTTCGGCACCTCGCCCGCCTCCTCGTCCGCCCGGCGCACCACCGCGGCGTCCAGGACGGCCGGGTGCGTGAGCAGCAGCGCCTCGAGCTCCGCGGGCGCCACCTGCAGGCCCTTGTACTTGATCAGCTCCTTGGTCCGGTCGACGATGAAGAAGTAGCCGTCGGAGTCGACGTAGCCCACGTCCCCGGTGTGATACCAGCCGTCCCGGTCGAGGGACTCGGCGGTCTCCTCGGGGCGGTTGAGGTAGCCCTTCATGATCTGGGGGCCCCGGATCCACAGCTCGCCCTCCTTGCCCACCGGCAGCTCCGCGGTCGAGCCCCCGCCCACCTCGACGATCTTCACCTCGGTGTTGGGCACGATGCAGCCGGCCGAGCCGGGCTTGAAGGGCGCGTCGTGGGTCGGGCTCAGGTGGGTCACCGGGCTCGCCTCGGTCATGCCGTAGCCCTGGACCACCGGGCAGCCGAGCTTGGCGCTGAGCGCGCGCGCCATCTCCTCGCCGAGCGGCGCCGCTCCCGAGAAGACCAGCCGCACGCTCGAGAGATCGAACTGGGCCACCGCGGGGTGCTTCACCAGGCCGAGCACGATCGGGGGCACCAGGGGCAGGATGGTGACCCGGTACTTCTGGACCAGGGTCAGGAACTCCATCATGTCGAAGCGCGGCATGACCAGGATCGTCCCGCCCCCGGCCAGCCCCAGCATCATGATCACGACCATGCCGTAGATGTGGAAGAACGGCAGCACCGCCATCGTGACGTCGTCCTCGCCGAAGCACTCGAAGTTCTTCATGCCCTCGGCCTGGCAGAGGTTCGCCACCAGGTTGCGATGCGTGAGCATCACGCCCTTGGGCAGGCCGGTGGTCCCGCTCGAGTACGGCAGCGCGACGAGGTCCTGGGCCGGATCGATCGCGACCGCGGGCGGGGCGTCGCCGGCCTGGAGCAGATCGGTGAACGGCCGCGCCCCCTCCGCCGCGCCGAACACGAACACCTCCTCGACCCGGCTCTTGGCCGCCGCCTCCTTCGCCTTGTCGAGGAACGACGGCACCGTCACCAGGAAGCGCGCGCCGGAGTCGTTGAGCTGGTTGGCGAGCTCGTCGGCGGTGTAGAGCGGGTTCACGGTGGTGTTGATCCCGCCCGCCATCGCCACGCCCAGGAACACCACCGCGTACTCGGGCAGGTTGGGGCAGTAGATCGCGAAGACCTGTCCCTTGCCGAACCCGCGCCGGGCCAGGCCGGCCGCGGTGCGACGGACCCCGTCGGCGAGCTGGCGATAGGTGAGGGTGCGACCGGTGGGCCCGTCGACCAGGGCCGGCTTGTCGCCCTGACGGGCGGCGTGACGCAGCACGTAGTCGGTGATCGGCACGTTCGGGATGGTGACCGGGGGGCTCGTCGAGATCATGTCGAGGAGCCTAGCGGCCCCGCCGGTCCGGGTCAAGCACCCGCGTTGGCGAGCAGTGCATCCAGGACGTCCGGGTCGATGGGCTTGGTCAGGTGGACGTCGAAGCCGGCCTCGCGCGAGCGCCGTCGGTCGCCGTCCTGTCCGTACCCCGTGATCGCCACCAGGAGCACGCCCGGCGGCCCCGCCTCGCGCAGCCGGCGCGCGATGGCGTAGCCGTCGAGCCCGGGCAGGCCGATGTCGACGATCACCGCGTCGGGGGCGAGCGCGAGCGCACGGGCGAGCCCGTCGGCGCCCTCGGCCGCCTCGTACACCTCGTGCCCCGCGCGATCGAGCAGGTGGCGCAGCATCCGGCGCGCGTCGTCGTTGTCCTCGATGATGAGCACGCGGCGACGAGTGGTGGCGGGCGGATGCTCCGGGGGCAGCGCGGGCGGAGCCACGGGCGGACGCGCCGCGGGCAGCCGGACCGTGAACGCGCTGCCGTGGCCCGGCCCCGCGCTTGCGGCCTCGATCCGCCCGCGGTGGAGATCCAGCAGGCGCCGGACCAGGGTGAGCCCGATGCCGAGCCCGGCCTCCCGGCGGTGGAGCGTGGTCGTCCCCTGGACGAAGAGCTCGAAGATCCGCGGGAGCAGGTCGGGGGGAATGCCGGCGCCGGTGTCCTCCACCCGCAGCACCGCATCCGATCCCTGGGTCTCGACCACGACCGTGACGCGACCGTCGGCGGGCGTGAACTTGAGCGCGTTGCCGAGCAGGTTGCCGAGCACCTGCTCGATCCGCGTCTCGTCGGCGTCGATCCAGACCGGCTCGGCGGCGCGGCACGTGAGCGTTCGCCCGCGGGCGGCGGCCGCCGCGCCGGTCACCGCGCGGCGGGCGATCGCGGCGAGGTCGATGCGGCGCAGGGTGAGGCTGATCTTGCCGGTCGCGACCCGGGTGACGTCGAGCAGGTCGTCGACGAGCCGGACGAGGTGCTGGACCTGGCGCCCGATGATGGCGCGGGCCTCGCCGCTCCGCTCGTCGAGGGGCCCGCACAGCTCGATGACGTGGAGCGCGGTGGTGATGGCGCCGAGCGGGTTCCGCAGCTCGTGGCCGAGCATCGCGAAGAACTCGTCCTTGGCCCGGCTGGCCGCTTCCGCCTGGGCGTGCGCGCGCTCGCGCTCGGCGTCGACGCGCTTGCGCTCGCGCACGTCGAGGCCGATGCCGACGCGGGTGTCGTCGGGCAGGCGCACGTTGGACCACGACGTCTCGACGCGCTCGCCGCTGCGGGTGGTCATCACGAGGTCGCGCCAGCCCTCGGTCAGCGAGTCCATGTAGGACCGCACCCGGGCCCGGTAGACCGGGTCCGGATAGCAGCGCTCCATGAGGTCCACCCGCCGGGCCTCCTCCGCCGACCAGCCGGTGACGCGCTCGAACTCGTGGTTGAGCCGCAGCACGCGGGTGTCCGGCTCGTACATCGTGATCATCACCGGGATCCGGTCGATGATGGTCTGCAGCAGCGAGATCTCCCGCTCGCGGCTCCAGGCCAGGCCGGCCACGATCAGGGTCATGAGCGCCATGGTGGCCATGAAGGCCTGCAGCACCAGCAGCGCGTGGCGCGGGGGAAGCGGGGCGAACGGGCCGAAGCCGCGCAGCGTGCCGTAGACCGCGATGGCGGCCAGCACCAGGAGGACCGAGGCCGCCTCGCGTCGTCCGAACCGGTAGGCGGCCCACAGCAGCGGCGGGATCGCCACGAAGGCGAGCGGGTACTGACGGAGCGGGGCCGGCACGAGGCCGCCCCAGACCACCACGGCGAGGGCCACCACGACGAGCACCAGCGCGCCCAGCTCGATCAGCCGGGCCCGCCCCCGGCGGGTGGGCTCGCCCTCCGCCCCGAGCCACAGCATGATCGGCGGCGCCACCAGCAGCGCGCCGGCCACGTCGCCGAGAGCCCACGTGAGCCAGATCGTGCCGACGTCGCCCCACGGAGCGTAGCCGGCGAGCGCGAGGCTTCCCACCCCGATCGAGGCGCTGACCGCCGCGGCCGGCAGCGCCGCGGCCGCGAAGGCGAAGATGTCGCGCGGCCGGTCGAACGCGCGCAGCCCCCCGGCCCATCGCTCGACGAGCCGGGCCCCGAGCAGGGCCTCGAGGGTGTTGCCGAGCGCGATGCCGAGCGACGTGGCCACCGACCCGGCGGTGGTCACGTTGACCACGAACGCCCCGACCGCCACCGCCGGCCAGGCCCGGCGGCCCAGCAGCAGGAGCGCGGCGAGCGCGATCCCGGTCGGCGGCCACACCGCGGTGGCGCTCGCGTGGACGGAGGCGAAGAGCAGGCCGAGCTTGCCGCCCAGGACGTAGACGGTCGTGAGCGCGGCCAGGGAGACCCACTGCCTCGATCCGGAGGTACGCATCCGGCGCTCCCCTTCGCCTACCCGAGGGTCCGTTCGAAGAACTCGGCGACGCGGCGAATGCTGTCGGCCCAGGCCCGCGGGTCGCCGCCCGTGGTGGCCCCCCGTCCGCCGGGGGCGTTCATGTTAACGCGAGTGGGCACGAAGCGCACCGGCCGGTCGCTGTCGAAGGAGTGATGCGCTCCCGGGTAGACCACGATCTCCACCGGATGCGGGGTGGCCGCCGAGGAGCGGGCGAGCGCCACGCACGGGCCCGCCGGGGTCCAGTCGTCCTTCTCGCCGATCAGGATGAGGAGCGGGGCCACCGCCCGGTAGGTCCCGGTGTCGGCGTGCCAGCTCCCGAGCGCGGCCCGGCAGCCCGGGTAGAGCGCCACCGCGCCCGCGAATCCGGCACGCTTGTCGCGGGCGAGCGCCTCGCCCTCGCTCTCCGGCGCCGCCATCGCGGCCAGCGTGGTCGAGCCCCCGTGGGAGCCGCCCATCACGCCCACGCGCCGGCCGTCCACGAAGGGCAGCGCGCGGGCGTGGGCGAGCGCCGCGTAGGCGTCGATCGTTCGTCGGGCCGGAGCCACCTGCCCGCGGCTCCGGGAGGCGTCGGTGCAGACGCCGTCGGGGAAGCCGCGCGTGGTGAAGCTGTCCGGGATCACCACCACGTACCCGCGTGCCACCAGCTCCCGGCTCCAGCGCCCGGGGGCGCCGCTCGAGCGCGGCCCGAGCCCGCTGCAGTCGTGCAGGATCACCACCGCGGGGAAGGGGCCCGGGCCGTCGGGCCGGACGACCGTGACCGGGATCCGCTCGGCCGCGCCGTTGGGCGCGGTCGTCACCATCGAGCCCTCCGGAGCGGTCCCCGCGTGGGCGGTCAGCCCGCCGGCCAGGGTCGCGGCCACGAGGATCGCACCGAGTGTCCGTCGCAGGAGAAGGCCGGCCATCGTGGGGGAGATTCTATGCCAGGCCGGCCTTGCGCATCGGATGGGCTGTCGGCTAGCCTTGGGGGCCATGACGCGCACGCTCGACGATCGGCCCATCCAGGGCCCCATGGTCTGGCACGGCCAGGAGCTGGCCCGCTCGAGCGACTGGATCCGGCGACTGTCCTCCGCCGCGGTCGACGAGATCGACGCCGCGCTGCGGGAGGTGGAGCGCCGCGGCCTCGCGTGGCCTCACATCCGCAAGGCGGACTTCCCGCTGCCGGGCGTGTCGGCCGAGCTGGCCCAGGTCAACCGGGATCTCGAGTGGGGCCGCGGGCTCGTGCTGCTGCGCGGCCTGCCGGTGGAGCGCTACTCCGACGAGCAGCTGCGCACGATCTGGTGGGGCCTCGGCCGCCACCTGGGCACCGCGGTCCACCAGAACGCCCACGGCGAGCTCATCGGCCTGGTCCGCGACGAGGTGCGCCTCTACGGCGAGGTCATCCAGCCCGCGGTGCCGAAGGGCGAGCGCGTCACCTCGCGCGCCAAGGCGCGCTCGAGCGGCCCGCTGCGCTGGCACACCGATCGCTGCGACGTGGTCGGCCTGCTCTGCGTGCGCTCCGCGCGCCGGGGGGGCACGAGCCGGGTGGTGAGCGTGCCCGCGGTGAGCAACGCGATCCTGGCGCGCCGGCCCGACCTGCACGCGCTGCTCTGCTCCGACTACGTCCGCAGCCGCGAGGGCGAGGAGGCGGGCGGCGAGGCCTCCTGCTACGCGATGCCGATCTTCGCCATGCACGAGGGCAAGTTCACGACGCAGTACTCGCGCACGTTCGTGGAGGCGGCGCAGAAGATCCCGACGATCCCGCGCCTCACCGCGGCCCAGGACGAGGCGCTCGATCTCCTGGCCCAGGTCTGCGACGAGTTCGGCTACGAGATGGATCTCGGCCCCGGCGACATCCAGCTCCTGAACAACCACGTCGTCTACCACGGCCGCACCGCCTACGAGGACGCGGCCGAGCCGGGGCGCGACCGGCTGCTCATGCGCCTCTGGCTGGCCCCGCCCAACAGTCGCCCGCTGCCCGAGGGATTCGAGGTCCTCTGGGGCAGCGTCAAGGGCGGGGCGGTCCGCGGCGGCATCGCCCAGT